>JAJYBW010000017.1 GCA_021778815.1 Acidobacteriota bacterium
ACTACAAGATCCAAACCAACCAGCTCGCGAATGCCGGGCCCACTTCTTCCTTAGGCGGCGGCGCAGGCAAGTAACTCTCACGATTTACGCTGAGTCGCCGAGGCGGTGCTGATCCCGCGTTCCGCCCAGTTGAATTTCGCGACTCTCCGGGAAAAAATTGTGCCGGCGAACCGATGCGGAAATCAATTTCGCCGGAATGCGAATTTGCCTGATGTTACTCGCGGACGTGTAAGCTGGCTGTACTTATTCCCACCCAAACAAACTTCAGGAGAACCATCGATGGCGTCTGTACTGATTACAGGAACAAGCGCGGGAATTGGTTTGGCGACCGCTTTGACGGTTGCGCGAGCGGGCCATACGGTCTACGCGACGATGCGCAATCCTGCGCGCTCACCGGAGTTGGCGGAAACGGCCGCGAAGGAGCGGCTGCCGATCCACATCTCCACGATGGATGTGGACTCGGACAGCTCAGTGAAAACGGGGATAGAAGCGATTTATCGGGAGGCGAAACATCTGGATGTGCTGGTGAACAATGCGGGACTGGGAGAGAGCGGATCAGTCGAAGAGTTACCGCTGGCCAGGATGCGTGCGGTGATGGAGACGAACTACTTTGGGCCGCTGCGCTGCATCCAGGCGGTTGTTCCCGAGATGCGGCAGCGTAGGAGCGGGTGCATCATCAACATCTCCTCAGCAGCAGGAAAGATCGCCAATTCACCCAGCGGTAGCTACGCGGCGTCGAAGTTTGCGCTGGAAGCGATCAGTGAGGCGCTCGCCCAGGAGATGATTTCGTTCCATGTGAGAGTCGCCATTGTCGAGCCGGGAATCATCGACACAGCGATGGCGAGGCGAGTTAAGGACCAACCCACTGGTCCGGAAGTGTATCCACAGCAGCGTCGGTTTGCAGACCTGTTTGCGGCGTCTCTCAGAAATCCAGCGCAGCCCAGCGTGGTGGCGGAAAAAGTTCTGGAGATTATCGACAGCGGGACTATGCAACTGCGACATCCCGTGGGACCAGATTCGGAGCCATTGCTGGCGTGGCGCAGATCGATGACCGACGAGGAATGGGTGGCTTTGCATGGCGCGAGCGACGATGTCTGGTATGAGCGGCTGGAACGTGATTTCGGCATGGAGATTCGACCAAGGATTTAAGAGCGGCGTGCCTGGGCGGCAATGAGAGGCTGCAAGGGACACTGCGGTAGTCTTCGCCGGGAACTGCTACGAAAAAGTACAGACCGGTTTTCGTGATTGGTGATACGCTGGCTTGACCCCCAACATTGGAAAAAATAGAAACCCTGACGATTGTCAGAGGAGACTCATCATGCAACCTGGAAATGGCGTCGAAGCCCCGTTGAATCCTGGGCTGGTATTTGACATGCTGAACGCGTATCAGCGGACGGCGGCGTTGAAGGCAGCGATCGACCTGGATCTGTTTCGGGCTGTTGGAGAAGGCCCGGGCGATGTGGCTTCCATCGCGCGCGACTGCGCGGCGTCGGAGCGTGGCATCCGCATCCTGTGCGATTTTTTGGCGATTCACGGCGTGCTGGTCAAAGAGGAAGGCCGCTATCGGCACACACCCTCGAGTGCGGCCTTCCTGGATCCGCGGTCGCCGGCGTGCCTGGCTTCCGTCGCTCAGTTTCTTGGCAACCCCGCGATGCATGGGGCCTATGACAACCTGGCGGAGATTGTACGCGCAGGACGCACCAACCTGCCGGGCGATGGCACAGTGGAGCCGGAGAATCCGATTTGGGTGCAGTTTGCGGAGACCATGGCGCCGATGATGGGTCCGATGGCAGGGCCGCTGGGGAAGGTGGTGCTGCAGGGGCAGTCGGGTCCGATGCGGGTGTTGGATATCGCTGCGGGCCACGGATTATTTGGAATCGAAATTGCTAAACAGAATTCGCAGGCGCACGTGACGGGATTGGATTGGGCGCCAGTGCTGCGCGTGGCCCTGGACAATGCCCGAAAAGCGGGCGTGCAGGATCGCTACAACATGTTGCCCGGCAGCGCTTTTGAGGTAGACTTCGACGGGCCTTATGATGCGGTGCTGTTAACGAACTTTCTGCACCACTTCGACAAGCCGACCTGCGTGGGGCTGCTGCAGAAGATCCACGCGGCCCTTCGTCCTGGAGGGCAGTGCGCCACGTTGGAGTTTGTGCCGAATGAAGACCGCGTGTCGCCGCCCATGCCCGCCGGCTTTGCCCTGACCATGCTGACCAGTACCGCGGCCGGCGATGCGTATACGCTGAACGAGCTGACGAGCATGTATCAAAAAGCCGGATTCAAAGACATCAGCGGCCATCCCATCCCCATGAGTCCGCACACGATTGTCACCGGGAACGCCTGAGGCATGTGCAGGTAGAAACCTGGGGCAGACGATGCCCGACGACGCGAATGCCATGATTGAACGCCTTGCGGGAATTCGTTCGCGAAGACAACAAGAACCAACCAAGAGGGGAATAAAATTGACGACTGCGGCGCTGCGGCCCGATCACATTCTGCAAATCGGCACAGGTTTCTGGGCCTCGAAGACACTTTTGAGTGCGGTCGAAATGGAGGTCTTCACGGAATTGGCGAAGGGCCCTGAAGACCTGCATGCGCTGACAGGACGGCTCGGCCTGCATCCGCGGTCCTCCCGCGATTTTCTGGACGCGCTGGTGGCGTTAGGGTTTCTGGAGCGCCACGATGGAAAGTATTCGAACACGCCTTCCACGGACTTTTTCCTGGACAAACACAAGCCTTCTTACATTGGCGGAATGCTGGAGATGGCGAATCGCCGCCTCTACGCCCATTGGAACAACCTGACCACGGCCCTGCGCACCGGCCAACCGCAGAATGAGGCAGCGCATGGTGAACCCGATGTCTTCGCCACGCTCTACGCCGACCCGCAGCGGCTGAAGGGATTTCTGCGGGCGATGACCGGGATCAGCCGGGGCGCGAACCTTGCCATTGCCTCCAAATTTCCGTGGGCCAACTATAGAACCGTGGCCGATGCCGGCCCGGCGCAGGGCGATCTGCTTGTGCAGGTGGCGCTGAAGAATCCGCATCTTTCCGGCATCGGATTCGATCTGGCTGAGGTTGCTCCTGTTTTCGAGGAGTATGTGGAGGCCAATGGATTGTCGTCCAGAGTGCGCTTCCAGCCCGGCAATTTCTTTCGCGATCCGCTGCCCAGTGCGGACGTGATCATGATGGGGCACATCCTGCATGACTGGAATTTGGAAGAGAAGCACATGCTGATCCGGAAGGCCTACGAGGCGATCCCTGAGGGAGGCGCGCTGCTGGTGTACGATTCCATGATCGACGACGACCGATCAAAGAATGCCTTTGGCCTGTTGGCGAGCCTGAATATGCTGATTGAAACTCCGGGCGGCTTCGATTACACCGGGGACGATTGCATGGGCTGGATGCAGGAAGCCGGGTTCCGCGAGACGCGCGTGGAGCACCTGGTGGGACCGGATTCCATGGCGGTTGGGATCAAATAGGGGCCGGCCTCATCCGCCGCGCTGCCGAGATTCGCGCTTCCAGCGGCACGTCCTGCCTCGCGCATGAATGACTATTCGGAGTCGGGTTTGCTGACGAGTTCCTGCATGACGGATTGGATGAGCTCTTTAGCGCCGGTCAATTGCTGCATGACGGTTTGCAGATCGAGAGCGGGCTGGGTGGGATTGCGGGCAGACGTGCAATAGACACCATGCTGACCGACCAGGATGAGCGCGTCGGTGATCATGTCGAGGGTGACGGCGAGACGGCCGCGCGGAATGCCCATCATGAATTCATGCTTCTCGAGGGACTCGCGCTGGTCGTCGAAGGCTGAGGCCATCTAGTACTCCTTCGCGGCGGTGGCGGGAACGAGCGGCGGAGTTTTACCGGACGCGGCTATTTCGGACGCAGCCGATTCGGGTGCGGTGTCGGGCTTCCAGCGCAGGACAGGTTTGCGTGCGGCGGCGACTTCATCCATGCGGCTGACGCGGGTAGCGTGCGGGGCGTGCAGAATGATCTCCGGATTTTCGTCGGCCTCGCGCGCGATCTGGCGCATGGCGTCAATGAACTGATCCAGCTCTTCCTTCGATTCACTTTCCGTAGGCTCGATCATCAACGCGCCCGCCACGATCATCGGAAACGATGTGGTGTAGGGATGGAAGCCATAGTCGATGAGCCGCTTGGCGATGTCGCCGGTCTTGACGCCATTGCGCGTCTGGCGGCGGTCGCTGAAAACCACCTCGTGCAGCGTGGGCGTTTTGTAGGGTAGGTCATACACATCTTCCAACTTGGCGCGAATATAGTTTGCGTTCAGAACCGCGTCTTCCGTGGTTTGACGCAGGCCATCGGGGCCGTTGGCGAGGATGTAAGCGAGGGCGCGAACGAACATGCCGTAGTTGCCGTAGAACATGCGCACGCGACCCACAGACTGCGAACGATCGTAGTTGAAGGTGAGGGTGTTGTCTGGTTTTTCGACAAGGACCGGCGTGGGTAGAAACGGCTCCAGAATTTGTTTGCAGGCCACTGGACCTGAGCCCGGACCGCCGCCGCCGTGAGGCGTAGAGAAGGTCTTGTGCAGATTCAGGTGCATGACGTCGACGCCGAAGTCGCCGGGACGCGTTTTGCCGACCAGGGCATTCATGTTAGCGCCATCCATGTAGAGCAGCGCACCTTTGGAATGCAGGATGTCGGCAATCTTGTGAATCTCACTTTCAAACACGCCGATGGTAGATGGATTGGTGAGCATGAGCGCGGCAGTTTCTTCATCGACCAACTGCTCCAGCTCGGCGAGATCGACCATGCCGTCGCTGTTGGACTTGAGATTCTGCACCTGGTAGCCGCAGATGGCTGCTGTGGCAGGATTGGTGCCGTGGGCAGAGTCGGGAATCAGAATCTTTTTGCGGGGATTGCCTTTTGACTCATGGTAGGCGCGGACGAGAAGAATTCCGGTGAACTCCCCGTGTGCGCCGGCCGCTGGCTGCAAGGTGATCGCATCCATGCCGGTAATTTCTTTCAGGCATTCCTGCAGCATCCACATGACGCGCATCGCGCCCTGCGAAAGCGACTCGGGCTGGTAGGGATGGGCATCGGCAATGCCTTCCAAGCGCGCCACCATTTCATTGACGCGGGGATTGTATTTCATGGTGCAGCTGCCCAGCGGATACATGCCGAGGTCGATGGCGTAGTTCCAGGTGGAGAGGCGAGTGAAGTGGCGGATGATTTCAATCTCGCTGACTTCCGGCAGCAGGCCGAGATCTTCGCGGGCATGTTTGCCGAGCAGCGCCTGGGGATCGATCGCAGGAACATCGAGCGCAGGGAGACGATAGGCTTTTTTCCCGGGCGAGGACTTCTCGAAGATCAAGCCTTCATTCTGACTGATGTGGCTTGAGACCTTCGAGCGCTCGCCGACAAACGGTGAGGTTTTTGTTTTCGAAGCGGTCGAGTTCGAGGGTGCCACGGTTTCTGTTGCCATTTCGTTCATCCTTATACGTAGGCCAATGCGGGCGCATGTTTGTCTGCGATGACCGCAGCCGCAGCGTCAATTTGCGCTCGCGAATTTTGCTCAGTGGCGCACCAGAGAGAGGCATGCTTCAATTCCGGATACCAATGGGAAAGGGGCAAACCACCAATCATTTTCTGCTGTAGCAGGCGCGCGTTGATTGAGTCGGGCGCTTCGGCGGTCTCCAACACAAACTCGTTAAACCGCGGCGAGTTGGCGAATAGCAACTTGCTGCCGGGAGTTCCAGCCAATGTTTGCACGGCATAATGCGCCTTGGCCAAATTTTGCTCGGCCAGTTCACGCATGCCGGCTTTGCCGTAGATGGTGAGGTAAATACAGGTCATCAGCGCGACCAGCGCTTGATTGGTGCAGATGTTGGAAGTCGCTTTTTCGCGACGAATATGCTGCTCGCGCGTGGAAAGGGTCAGGACAAATCCGCGACGGCCGTTCTGGTCGACGGTCGCGCCGGTAAGGCGTCCGGGCATCTGGCGAATGAATTTCTCTTTGCATGCCAGCACGCCGCAGTAGGGTCCGCCGTAGCTGATGGCCACTCCGAAAGACTGCGCTTCGAGGGAGACGATGTCGGCTTCCGCGGGTGGGCGCACGATCCCGAGCGACAGCGCTTCTGCGATGGAGACGATGAGCAGCGCTCCTTTGGTGTGGGCAAGATCGGCAATGGCCGCGACATCTTCAATGACGCCGAAGAAGTTGGGCGACTGAATCAACACGCAGGCGGTCTGATCGGTGATGGCGGCCTCAAGCGCCTTCATATCGACACGGCCATCTGCGCCGTAGCCGACGCGATGTTTGGTGAGCCCCTGGTGCTGCGCGTACGTCCGCAAGACTTCGCGATATTCCGGATGGACGGTGCCGGCGACGACCATGTGGCTGCGGCGAGTGACGCGTGCGGCCATCATGACAGACTCGGCTGCTCCGGTGGAGCCGTCGTACATGGAGGCGTTGGCGATTTCCATGCCGGTCAGTTCGCAGATCATGGTCTGGAATTCAAAGATGGCCTGCAGTGTGCCCTGGGAAATTTCCGCCTGGTACGGGGTGTAAGAGGTAAGGAATTCGCCGCGCTGCACCAGCGCATCAATGACCACGGGACGATAGTGGCGATACGCGCCTGCGCCGAGGAAACTGGCATAGCCGTTGGCGTTGCGGTCGGCGGCAACGCGAAACAGGTTGACGATTTCCTGTTCGCCCATCTGCGGCGGAATGTTCAGGTCAGTGGCGAGGCGATACTCGGCGGGGATAGATTGAAACAAATCGCCGATCGAAGACACGCCGATTTCTTTCAGCATGGCGTCGCGGTCACTCGGGGATTTGGGTAGGTAGCGCATGGTTCAGAGTCCTATGTTCAAGGTTGAAGACTGCAGTGCCTTTGAAGGGGCTCAGGCCTTGGTTTCTTCGGCGATAAATTCTTCATAGTCGGCGGAGCTTAGCAGTGCGTCGACTTGAGAAGGCGTGGACAACTGCACTTTGATGATCCAGGCCTGGTGCGGTTGGGTGTTGATTTTTTCCGGCGCAGTGACCAGGTCTTGATTGACCGCGGTGACGGTGCCGCTGACCGGCGAATACAGATCGGAGACTGCCTTGACGGACTCGACGCTGCCGAAAACTTTGCCGGCCTCGACGGTGTCGCCGACTTTAGGAGCGTCCACGAAAACGATGTCACCGAGAGAATTCTGCGCGTAGTCCGTGATGCCGATAGTGCCGATGCCGCCTTCCACCTGGAGCCATTCATGCTCGCGGGTATAGCGAAACGTATTTGGATATGTCATAGGATTCGTCCTCTTCCATTGTATGTTGTCGCGGAATCTGGGGCCGAAAGACCGCGTTCCGCGGAGGTTTTTTGCACAGGAGGCAGAATTCAGGCGTGCTTTTTTGGACGGCGGTAAAACGGCTGCGGCACGATGCGGGCGCGCACATCCTGTCCGCGAATCTTGATGGCCAGCTCGGTATCGACATTGCTGTGAGCGGGCGGAACATAGCCGAGGGCGATGTTCTTCTTGAGAAAGGGAGCGGGAGAGCCGCTGGTGATGACGCCAATCTGTTCGCCTGTCAGGGTGCAGATGGGATAGCTGTCGCGGCCGATGCCACGCTCGATCATTTCCAGGCCGATCAGCTTGCGCTGCGGGCCGCCGGTTTCTTGAATCTTTTTCAGCGCCGCCTGGCCGAGGAACTCCGGCTTGTCGAGCTTGCAAAATCGATCCAGGCCAGCCTCAAAGACATTGGTTTCTTCGGTGATCTCGTGGCCATAGAGAGGCATGGAAGCCTCTAGCCGCAGGGTGTTGCGGGCGCCCAGGCCGCAGGGAACGATTTCAAATTCACGGCCGGCATCGAGGACCTCCTGCCAGACGCGCGTGGTAGTCGCCGGATCGGAGGGAATGTAAATTTCAAAACCATCCTCGCCGGTATAGCCGGTGCGCGAGATGAGGACATTATGGACGCCGCAGACCTGGCCCCAGACGAACCAGTAATTCTTGATGGCGCTCAGATCGACGCGGGTGAGCTTTTGCAGCGTAGCCAGCGCCTGCGGTCCTTGAATGGCGAGCTGCGAATAGTGATCGCTGTAGTCACTGACGTGACAGTGAAAACGCTGGGCATGCTGCTTGATCCAGGCATAATCCTTAGGACGAGTCCCAGCATTGACGACCAGCAAATAGTCGTTGGGGCTGAATTTGTAGACGAGAATGTCGTCAACGAAGGTGCCTTGCGGGGTGAGGAGGGCGGAGTAATGCGCCTGACCTTCGGCGAGCTTCGAGGCGTCGTTCATGGAGACGAACTGGACGGCATCGAGGGCCTCGGGGCCGCGCAATTGAATTTCGCCCATGTGGCTGACGTCAAAGATTCCGACGCGAGTGCGCACCGCCATGTGCTCGGCAATCAGGCCGGCGTATTCCACGGGCATATCCCAACCGCCGAAGTCGACCATCTTGGCGCCGCACTGGCGATGGGTGGGGTTGAGCGCTGTTTTTTGCAGGGTAGGGGTGGTCGCGGGAACAGACGGGCTCGCCATAGAACACCAGTCTAAATGACCGCTGCTACTTCGGCGTGGGCAGGCTATATGGGGAGCAGCAGGGCTTGCGCACCGGGCCAAACTCCATCAATTCCGCGCGAGTGCCGTTGGGATCATAGAGGTTCAGTTGCCATTTGCCATCGAGGCCGATCTGGGGATTCTCATACGGCTGGGAGGAGTCCCAATGACGATGTTGCAGCGTCTGCGCCGCCAGGTGGATATCGGGCACTCCCAGCGCAAAGTGATTCAGGACGCCGCTATCGCCGGCGGTCTTTTCGCCCGGATCCTGCAGCATATATTCCAGCCATTGCGCACCGTCGGGCACGCGCATGTCGATCCATTCAAGCTTGTGGCCGCGGCCGCCCTGCCAACCTTCGACAAAGCCTAGAATGTCGCGGAAGAAGTGATCTTCTTCGGCGCGATTATGCACGATGAACCCCGCGTGCAGGATGATTTGCGAAACGGGCTGAGGCGGTTTTTTCGAAGCTGAAGCGCTGACCGGGAGCAGATGGCCGCGAGGCGGCAGTTGCAAAAACTGCAGGCGATGTCCTTCTGGATCTTTCACCCAAAGAAAGCGGGTGCCATCGGGCTGGGTTTGAATTTCGCCTTCGATGGGAACTTTTTGGCTGACGAGATATCGCTGCATGGAATCAAGATCTGTGGTCGCGAAGGCAATGTACGCCAAGAAGTCGGTGGTGCCGGTGGGCGCGGGTTGCACCTCAATCGACTGCTTCGAGCTGACGCGAAATTCCATTGGCGCGGAGGCAGATGCTGAGGCGATCTGCGGGAAGCCCAGGAATGTTCCGTAGAACTGCTTCGACTTAATGAGATCCGTCGCGTAGACGGAAACCTTCGCGATGCCGGTGATTGGCGGACGCATGGAGGTGCTTTGCGCGGCCAATGAAAATGGAACAACGGCCACGGCAGCGAGGAGTACAGATTGAATTCGAAACACAGAATTTACCTCGGGGAACAACAGGAAATACTAGCAAAGTTGCGAGCACATTGTTCGAGCGATCACGATGAAATCGACCCGCGAACTAGAAGCACGTGAGTGTGTTGGCTGGTTCACGAAATGCCGACTATGTCGCCGGTGGCTCGATCGCTGTTTGCAAATAGGTCCGAGATGCGGCATCGAGAAAGGGCATGCCGCCGCGCTGAGAGGCGGCCCATGCTCCCCAACGATTCGCGGCTTCGGCCACGATGGGCAAGGGGCGATGATGCAGCGAGAAATACGTGAGGGCTGCGGTGAAACAGTCACCGGCACCGATTGAATCGATCACGAGAGTGGGAATTCCAGGATGGTCGTTCACCGCGTCGCGTGACACCAGAAGGCTGCCCTGCGATCCTCGGGTGATGGCCACCAGCTCGATGGGAAATTGATCGAGCAGCGCCTGCGCGATTTGAATTGGAGAGCTTTGTTCCTCTGCGCCGATGGTCTTGGCGACGAGTGCGACTTCCTCATGATTCATTTTGAAGATGGTGGCGTGAGCGCAGCCCCAGACGATGGTCTCCGCAGTCCAATCGGGCGCGCGAAGATTCACGTCGAAGACGCGTAGACAATCGGGGTGCGTGGACGCAACGATGGAGCGAAGCGTGGTGCGCGTCATCGGCGATCGCTGCGCCAGAGTACCGAAGCAAATGGCATCCAACGTAGGCGCGAGCGCGGCCAACTGTGGACTTTCAGGTACCGCGTCCCAAGCGACGTTGCTGCAGATGCGATAGTGCGGGCCCCGTTCCGAGTCAAGCTGTACTTCAACGGTTCCGGTGGGGCGGGTGCGATCGATGGCAATGAAATCCGGATGGACGCTGCGCGCGATCAATTGTTGCCGGGCGTGGATGCCCAAGGGATCGTTTCCAACGCAGCTGACGAGAAACACTTTGCCGTCAGACTTGGCTACGTCGCAGGCAAACATCTGCGCCAGCATTGCGGCGAAGTTTGCAGGAGCGCCACCGAGTTGCGGAGCCTCGGGAAGCAGGTCCCAGAGAAGCTCTCCAATCGCCGCGACGCGCAAAGGTTTCCGCATGGTGTTCATTTTGGCTGGTATTGCTGTACTTATGGTTGCGCGGTGTAGACCACCAACTGTTGCGGGGCGACGATGACATCGCAATGGTCTTGTGTCACTGTCACTGTGTCTTTTGTATTCCACAGTGGAGTGAGAGTGTTCATGCCGTCGAGCACCGTGCGCGTGAAATCCAAATGAAAGGTTCGCGGCGCGTCGGATTTATTCATCAGCACAAGATCGATTTCAGATGGTGGGGGCGTCGATCCACTTTTCGGCGGAGGCACGACGAAGCGAGCGAACACGAACCCGCTGGTGTCTGCCAACAGGTTCTGCTGAGATCCGGTCTGCAAAGCTGGATGATGCGCGCGCAGATCCAACAGACTTTGTACCCAGGCATACATCGCCTGCTGCTGCGGAGTGCGACCGGCGGCAGTGAACGCATTTTGGGGGTCGCCGGGAAATCCCCCGGGGAAGTCAGCCCGATTGTCGCCGTTGGGTTCCGAGGACAGGCCGATTTCATCGCCATAATAAATTTGCGGCATGCCGCGCATGGTGGCCAACAACCCGAAGGCGAGCCGCTCGCTGGCTGGGCTTGCGCCGGGAGCGGACAGAAAGCGCGCAGTGTCGTGGTTGCCGAAAAATGTGACCAAGGCCTCGGGATGAGGATAGAGCCAGTCCTGACGCTGGACGTTTTCAAGGTCTGCCATGGATGAGCTGAAAGCGGACGAGCCGGTCAGCGTGGAGCGCAACGCATAGTAGCTGGGGAAGTCGAACTCGGTGGCGAGTCCCGTGTCGATGCCAACGTGTTTTTGACCGCCGGTGAAATAGGAGGTCACAGTCGGATCGGAATTATAGATTTCGCCAACAGTGGTCAGATTGGGATAAAGAGCGTGCATCACGGCGTGAAAATCCTGCCAATAGGAGCGATCAACGTAGGGAAATGTATCCAGGCGGATGCCATCGACGGTTCCTGTTTCGACCCACCAGATTGCGTTCTGGGTCAGGTACTGTTTGACCAGCGGATTTGACTGATTCAAATCCGGGAGTACATTGCGAAACCATCCATCGACGACAGGTTGATAGGCGGCGGGAGCGGCATGCGGACTGGCGATGGAGGCGAAATTGTCGGTCGCCGCAAGATGATCGGCCGGCGTTCCGTGGAACCAGTCGGGAGTGGGCGGATCGTTGACCCAAACGCTTTTCGGGCCAACCTGATTGGCGACAATATCCAGCACCAGTTTCATCCCGTTGCTGTGAACGGCGGCGGCGAGGTCCTCATAGTCCTGCAATGTGCCGAAGTGGGGATTGATCTGGTACATGTTGACCGGCTCGTATCCGTTGTAGTCCTCGGAGAGCGGGTCTGGCGCATAGATCGGCGTGATCCAGAGAGTGGTGACGCCAAGTTGCTTGAGGTAGTCCAAATGATTTTGGATGCCGCGCAAATCGCCGCCATGGTAGTCGTTGGGATTGCTGCGATCCACGATGGCGGAAGGCTTCGGCGTCGGTGTGCTGGCTGTATCCCCTTGCGAAAAGCGGTCCGGCATGACGAGATACATTACGTCTGCGGACGAAAAACCTTGGTAGCCCTGGCTGGGGTCGTGCAGTTTTTCCAATTCGTACGGGACGCGAGTCTGGCCGGCGGTGGTGCGCACAATCAGATCGAAATGTTGCGGAGGAGCATCGGAAGTATCCAACCAGACGAAGGCCCAATGGCCGTTCTGAGAAATCTTTGTGCGTCGAACCGAGAGCCCGGCGACGCTGCTGCTGATGTGCGCATCCGTGAGATTTGTCCCGTATAACAGGACCATCGGATTGGGAAGATTGCTCCACCAATTGGGTGGCTGCACCTGCTGCACCGTGGGTTTGCCCTGCGGGACCGCTGCGTGCCGGCGCCGTGCGCGGGTAGCCGCAAAAAGCGGAAGGCTGATGCCGGCGAGAACGAGGCATAGAACGAAATGGCGCAGCGCGCGAGGGAAGGAATTCGAATTCATCAATGCGCTCCAGCCGCTGGAAGAGGGATGGTCGCTCGCACATTCGACAGATATTTCGATGGCGCGAACAACGTCCCCAGTGTACTCCGGCGCGATAGGCGGGTGGAATGTGTGCGACTGGAAAAACGAAGAGATGAATGGAGAAATCTACCTGGCAATTTCAGCGTGAAGCCGCGGACATCTGAAGTGCATCGGCGAGAACTTTTTGCAGGTGATCCAGAAATTCTGGATCGAGCTTTGCATTTTCAGTTTGATTGCCGGGCGAGGAGGTTGAGTTCGAACCCGATCCTTTTGTCAGGTAGAAGACGTCGATCGCGACTTCACCTTCGGTGTCGATCAGCGCAACGGAGATGTCACATTTCTGCTGTGCCAGAACCAGGCTGAGCCGACGCAGCAGACCTGGGGTGTCCTGGGTGATGACCTGGAGAATGGTGCTGTGGGTTGAGGATGTATTGTCGACGGAAAGGCGGGTTTCGACGCGGGTCTTATGGTTTTGCGTGCGCGCGGAGTGAGCTCGAGCAGCGAGAAGCTTTTCAACGTCGACCAGCCCGCTGGCGACATCGGTCATGCTTTTCTGGAAGCGCTCGGTTTCCGCTGGATTGAGCGCAAGAGTTTCATAACGATCCAGGAAACGGAAGTGATCGATGACGATTCCCGCAGCGTTTGAAAATGCATCGGCCTTGAGAATGTCCATGCCCCAGGCGGTTAACGCACCGGCGGCGTCGGCGAACAGAAACGGGCGATCATGGGTAATCAATGTGCAATCCCACCAGGCACCTGCCCGCGTGAGCAGCGCGCTGGAGGAAGTGCTGCTCAACTGCGACGCAAGTTGCCAGTGGGTCAGAATTTCCGCTGGCGAGCGGGTCCGCAGGTAGCGTTGCGGGAGACCGGCCAGGAAGTGGTGGATGGCGACGGAATTCCCGGGCGACAGAGCGATCACCTGTTGTACCGCGGCGGTGTCGGCATCTTCCTGGATGCGGTCTTCGTCGACGTTGCGATCGAGATAATTTGATGTCGCCATGTAGAGTCGCCACAGATTCTCGGCCTTCCAGGGCGTCAGCGCTTCCGGATTGACGGAATGAATGTCGGCATAGGTCAGCAGGGTCAGCAGGCGGAGGTTATTCGGCGTGCCGACAAGGTCCGCAAACATGCGGATGGTTTCCGCGTCGAAGATATCCTTGCGCAGGGCGAGCGACATCTCCAGGTGATTGCGAATCAGGCGCGACACAGTTTCGCGTTGCGTCGGGGTGAGGCGCCAACGCTCACAGACGGCATCGGCAATCCACATACTTTGATCGGTATGGCTGCCTTCACTACGAGCTTTGCCGGTGTCGTGCAGCAGGGCGGCAAGGTACAGCAATTCCGGCTCCTCCACTTCACGCAGAATCGAAGCGAAGCCGGTCTCCCATTCGTTGTTTGGCTGGGCCAGGGCGTGCAGGTTTTCAAGAATGAGAAACGTATGTTCGTCGACGGTGTAGCGATGGTAGGCGTCGCGCACCACCAGCGCATCTACGCCATGAAACTCCGGAAGGATCAATTCCAAAATTCCAAGTGCGTGCATCACTCGCAGCGCGCTGGCCACCTCCGTTCCGAGCAGAATACGACGCACTCGATCCCAAAGCGCAGCACCCTCGGGCAGGCGTTCTGCCAACAGGGCCAGCGAATCGCTGAGATGGCCTTCCGCTTCGCGGGTCAACTGCAGCGGCTGTTCCGCAATCATCTGAAACAGCGTCAGTACGCGATCGGGGTCGGAATATTCCGCCACAGTTTTCAGGGAGATTTTGCCGTCGGCCACGGGACAGCCGCTCAACACGGTGCGGCTGCGCCACTGACGTATTTGATCCATCACCGCGAGGCGTCCACTGGGAATCTCGTCCAGCATTTGGCGGGTGAGCCATTCGATCGAGCGAGCGTGGCGAAAATATTGGCGCATCCATCCAGCGGTGTCCGCAGGTCGTTTGTCTGCAAGGCGTGAGCGCACGCTCGACACGCCCAGACGCAGCTTCGCCGCCTCGTCCTGGGCTTGCCAGTAGAGCATATTGTCGTCGCGCTGGCTGCGGTAGTGGAGAAAACTGCGCACGGTGATGAGAAACTGATGTGCCAGCGCAGAATCATCCTGACGTTCTACCAGGAGATCTTTTTCATAGCGGCTGGCGGAGTAGCGCGCCGATTCCGGCAATAGCTGATTCAGCCAGGCGCAGGTATGAAAGTCGCGCAGGCCGCCCAGGCCATCTTTGACATTGGGCTCCAAATGGAAGAGCGTGCGCTGGTATTTCGCATGACGGGCGCGCGTTAACTGCGCGATGGCGGCGAATAGTTGAGAACGGCGGCGTTCTACCAGATCGGGAATCCGCTCGAGATCCAGTTCCTCAAACAGCGCGAAATCGCCGGCAATGTAGCGTCGGTCCAGAAGTGACAGCGTGAATTCCGGATTCTCTTCGCTGATCCGTTCGCACTCTGCCAGGGTGCGAGTAGTGGCGCTGGCACGCAATCCAATATCCCAGAGGTTCTGCGACAACTTACGAATTTCGGCTCTGTGAGCGCCCTCAGTGGTGGCGTCGGTGGCAATAAAAAGCAGGTCGATATCGGAATAAGGAAAGAGCTGTCGTCTTCCATAGCCTCCGATGGCGGCCAGGGTAAGGCCCTGGGGACCGTATTCCTCGGCAGCAATGTGATCCAGCCACAGGCGCTCGATGAGGTGGTCGACTAGTTCTGCACGGCGCTGCACCAGAACCGGGCCATCTTGCGACTCGGAAAAGAACTCCCGCATCTGTTCCGAAGTACGTTGGTATTCCACGCGCAACAACTGGACCGAAGATGAATCGGAGATCGGGATGGCAGGCTCCTTTGCGGAGAGGAAGCTACTAGCTGCTAGCCTCTAGCTAGAAGCTAATAGCTGCTTACAAAGCGGTTTCTCCACGTTCGTCGTTGCGAATGCGAATGGCCTCGGCAATGTGCGAAACAAAAATCTTGCCGTCGCCGATTTTTCCAGTGCGGGCAGCGGTCAGGATGGCCTGGATCGCGCGTTCGGCCATGGCATCGGTGACGACGATTTCCAACTTAATTTTAGGCAGCACATCTACGGCGTACTCGCGGCCGCGATAGAACTCGGTGTGACCCTTTTGGCGGCCGTGCCCGCGTGCCTCAAGAATGGTGATGCCTTCCACTCCAATTTCGATCAGCGCTTCTTTCACTGCGTCCAATTTTGACGGCTGAATGATCGCTTCAATCTTCTGCATGTCTTGCTTCCTCGCTTTTCTCAAAAAAAGAAGGGCCGGTCGTTGATCCGTCGTTCCTCACCGCAAAGATATAACAGAGCGGGACTAAGAAGCCGCAATTTCCCAATCGTACCCTTCTTCGCCGTGCTGACTGAGGTCGAGCCCCTCATGTTCGTCGGAGGGATCCACGCGCAGACCTACCAGCATGTCGACTATTTTCAATAGGACGAGTGTTCCGACGATAGACAGTACCCAGGCAATGGCGACTCCGACCAACTGATGCGGCACCTGCATCCAGTTGCCGTCGAGCCAGCCGACCGGCAGCGGATTGCCGTGAGCGTCCTTGAAGATGGGGTTGATGGCTCGCGAAGCGAAGACTCCGGTAAGAATTGCGCCTAAAGTTCCGCCGGCGCCGTGCACGCCAAAGGCGTCGAGAGAGTCGTCATAGCCAAACCACAGCTTCACCTTGGCGACCATAAAGTAGCAGAACAGGCCGGCGAGGAAGCCAATGGCAAGCGCCGACATGGGCCCGACAAAACCAGCTGCCGGGGTGATGGCAACCAAACCTGCGACGGCTCCCGAGATGGCTCCCAGGGCGCTGGGCTTGCCGTTGCGAATCCACTCTGCCAGGCACCATCCGATGGCTGCAGCGGCCGCGCCAAAATGAGTGGCGACAAAAGCGCTGGTGGCCAGGGTGCCTGCGGATAATGCGCTGCCTGCATTGAAGCCGAACCAACCTACCCACAGCAGGCCTGCGCCGATGAAACTGAGCACCACACTATGAGGAGGCATCGGTTCCTTGGGATAGTGCAGCCGTTTGCCGAGATAGAGCGCACAGACCAGCGCCGACACCCCAGAAGTGATATGGACGACGGTGCCGCCGGCGAAGTCCAATGTGGGAACACCACCAGAAAGGGCGGCATTCAGCAGACCGTCTTTGCCCCACACCATGTGCGCCATAGGGGCGTACACAAATAGAGACCACAGCAGGGTAAACAAGGCCATGGCGCTGAACTTCATTCGTTCGGCGAATGCGCCGGAGATGAGTGCCGGGGTAATGATGGCAAACATCAGCTGATAGATCATGAAGGTGGCAAATGGAATGGTCGCAGCGTAGGCCGGGTCAGGGAGAGAGCCAACACCATGGAGAAACAGATGGTGAAATCCGCCAATCAATCTGGTTCCAGAGCCAAAGCATAAGCTGAAGCCTACGAATGCCCACACGACCGAGATGATGCCGGCCATGGCGAAGCTATGCATCATGGTGCTGAGGACATTCTTCTTTCGAACCAGGCCGCCGTAGAACAGGGCCAGACCGGGAATGGTCATCATCAGGACAAGGGCGGCACAGACGA
The DNA here is from genome assembly GCA_021778815.1 of Acidobacteriota bacterium. Lineage (GTDB taxonomy): Bacteria > Acidobacteriota > Terriglobia > Terriglobales > Acidobacteriaceae > JAKAAZ01. The sequence goes on from JAJYBW010000017.1 coordinate 17,069, forward strand.
GCATCCAGCCGTTGTCGGCGGAAAGTTGGGCATTTTGCACGGCCAGGTCAAGCTGCTGGAGATGCTGTTGCACCTGTGCGTCGGTCGTCGCGGTTGCCTGGGCATGGAGGCTTGTGCCGAAGCAGCCTGCGACAAGGAGAAGCAGCACCATGACGCGCGCAAAACTGGCTCGACGCGAAGGTTGTGCGGTGGGGCAGGTCGGAATTCCACCAAGTCGCAAGCCAGGCTGATTTCCGCAATTCCGGTGTGTGTGCCAGGTACCGAGGCACCGCTCTTGGATCCGTCTCATAACGATTGACCGCCGTGGTGGAAGAATGGAATGAA
>JAJYBW010000365.1:0-3092 GCA_021778815.1 Acidobacteriota bacterium
CGCGGCAGAAACAGCATAAAAACAAGCACCAGCTCCATCACCAGCGTCGCCACCACGGTCGACGCCTGAAACCAATGCGGCAACTGCTCGACATAATAGCCAATCCACGTTGGCAGCGGACCGTTCTGGTAGTACTGGTCCATCGCTGTCAGGTGCCGCCACTGCGGATCGCCGCTGGCCAGCTTCACCACACCCGACTCGAAATAAATCCGGAACCATTCCCATAGCAGCAGAAACAGGCTGGCACGCACCGGCAGGCTGCGCCTTCCCCAGCCAGGTAAAAATCCCGACGGCGCAAAAAAAAGGCAAATGAATCCCGCCTCCAGCAACATCCCGTCCGACTGATAGCCGGAGAAATCTCCCGCCGCGCTGACGAACGAAAGAAAACATACAAAGCAGATCACCAAATTCGCGCGCGGCCACACATTCACCGTCACCAACAGCGATGCCACAATCCCCATCCAGCAAATCGCCATCAACATATGCGAGCCGCTGGAGAGCCACAGCAGACTGGGCGCGTACCAGAATCGAAGGCCACCCAGCCCGCGCTCCACTGCGGCCAAGTATTGCCCCGCCGGAAGGATTCCGCGAGGCCCAATCAATCCACGAATCTGGAAAATCAGCGAAAAGAACGCAGAACAATAGATGAGCCCAAGCGCGCGTAGAAAAATCCAGCGCGAAACATGATGGTCGGGCACGCCCTGTTCGGAGTCAAACCAACTACGGATTCTTCGCACCAAAGGCCAATTCATCGACTAGCGAATTATAGTGCGGATACTGCAACGCCGACACGCCGACCGGCAACGATGCTGACGTTCTCCGTCGAAAGAGCGGGTTTTATGCTGTTTCCAGTGGCTCCGCGTCTCTCACCTTGCGTCCGAAAAATACCAGCCCCGCCGTGGCCGCCGCAACTCCAATACACCAGGAGCAAATCTTCTTATGTTCGGTCACCTGCTTGCGAACATTTCGAATCGCCATGGTCGCATCCCACGCCAGCTTGCCACGCAACAGCCGCCGCACCACCGGCCGTTCCGGCGTCGCCGCCAGCAGCAGCGCCAGCGTCACGCCATAGCTCGCCAGACCCAGCACTCCATCCGGAATACCCAGATGATACGCACCCTCCGACGTCACCACTTGTTTGGAGTTGAACATCCGTCCCGGCAAATCCGGCAGGTCCCGGAGAATGTGCATCTGCACCAGCGCCACCGGAGTCAAAGTTGCCATGGCAGCACAGCAGCACGCCACCGCCATGCCCTTGTGGACGGCACACGTCTTCGCCAGCGCCACAGAATTTCCACGTTGATTGTCGACTGCCAATTCAAGCGCCATTCGATTCTCCCTCAAGCTACCTGTTTCTTTTTGTAAGCCACCACAATGGCCGTCACCAGCGCGGCGCCACCGGCTGCAAACCATTTATGATGCAGATCCAGAAAAACCTGTGGGCTGAACGTACACGATTTCTTATCGAAGGGCCCGTGCGCGCCGTGCTTCCCGGGAACATAATCCCACAGATTGTTGGGCCGGTTAGGATCATCCGGAACGCCCGTTTGTTGCGCTTTATATCCCGTCTCCCCAAGATCGCGATCGAGCAGACCAGGAATAAACATTTGCCCGACGATGGCTTCCACCGTCGGCGAACCCACCCAGTACTCGCGGCGTGGTCGGTCCACTCCGGCAGCATGCACCACCACTTTGGCAGCGACCTCGGGCTGAAAAATCGGTGGCACGGGCTGCGGCTTGTCCGGTAATCGGCTCTTGACCCACGTGAACTGGACGGTATTCATCGCCGGCATCTGCACCACGGTCAGTTGAACATTGCTCTTGTCGTGATAAAGTTCGCTGCGCAGCGAATCCGTAAATCCGATGATGGCGTGCTTGGCAGCGCAATACGCAGACTGCAGCGGAATACTCCGCACCGCCAGCGCGGAACCCACCTGGATGATGGTTCCGCGGTCGCGCGGCAACATCCGGCGCAAGGCTGACTGGGTACCGTACACATAGCCCAGATAACTCACCTCGGTCACCCGCTTGTATTCCTCCGCCGTCATCTTTTTGACGGGCGAAAAGACGGATGCCATGGCGTTGTTGACCCACACATCGATCGGTCCAAAGGCCTCCTCCAGCCGATTGGCGGCGTGTTCAATCGACGGGGCATCACTCACATCCAGCGGCAGCACTAGCCCTTCGCCGCCCATTTCCTCGACTTCTTCTCTGCAAGCTTCCAGTGCTTCGCGATTGCGCGCGATCAGCCCAATCTTCGCCCCTTGCTTTGCAAATCCATGTGCGATGGCACGGCCCAAGCCAGCAGAAGCGCCGGTAACCATCACAACTTGGTTCCTCTTCATCGTTGCATCCCCTTCTTCAACTTCTCGCGCCTTCGTTCGCGCGTCCATCGTAAACGTCGCCGTTTCTATCGTTTCGCCAGACCTGCATTGGCCAGCCGTGGAATTCTACGATCATCGGTCCCTGGAGGAGCGAGATCTCTCCGAATAGCTGGCTGCATCATATCCCGATCCCGGCGCGTAAAAATAGATACCCCTTGGGCAATTAAAGTAATCAGCTGTTCGCGCCGCTAATGCCTGAATCGTTAACCCCGGATTGGCGCTGGCCTGCGCGGGCAAAACGCTTCCATCGCACACGAAAAAGTTACTTAAGTCATGCGTCCGTCCGAACTTGTCGACCACAGAAGTGCGCGGATCGGACCCCATTCGTGCGGCGCCGACCAAATGCGCCTAACGTGACTCCTGCACCACTTCCTGTGCTCCCGCGGCGTTCATGCCCTGGTTTGAAAAGCCCGTAAGCTCCGACGGCCTTGCCGGTCTTCATTTTGTTCGCAGCCATGCCCCCGCTCCCATGGAAGTCACGCTCGGCGGATACGCCGGAAGGTTTCTCGTCTAACAGGTATTCTAGTTTTGTTTTTCAAGAGGGGACGGCTCAATGAAACTGCAAGGTAAGGTTGCCATCGTCACCGGCGCAGCGACTGGCATCGGCAAAGCCATCGCCACTGGAATGGCCGCGGAGGGGGCTGCGGTCGTGATCGACTATGTCGGGACGCCTGACATGGCCAATGCTGTCGTCAGCAGCCTCCGAGG
>JAJYBW010000365.1:3102-3608 GCA_021778815.1 Acidobacteriota bacterium
AAGGCAGTAGCGCGCTGGCGGTCGAGGCCGATGTTTCCAATCCGGATCAGGTGAATGCGCTCGTCGCCCAGACCATCAAGACCATGGGGCGCCTCGATATTTTTGTGAACAATGCCGGCATGGAGTCGAAACATCCGTTCACGGAATATCCCTTCGAGCTTTGGCAGAAAGTCATCGCTGTCGATTTGACCGGGCCATTCCTCTGCGCGCAGGCAGCGGCGAAAGCCATGATCCAGCAAGGAAGCGGCGGTCGCATCCTCAACATTTCTTCGGTGCATGAGGATTTGCCGATGCCGACCAATGCGCCGTATTGCGCGGCCAAGGGCGGTCTCCGCATGCTGATGCGAACCATTGCCGTTGAGCTGGCGCCGCATAAAATTACGGTCAACAACATCGCACCCGGCGCCATCTACACGCCCATCGATGCGGATGTGGAAGCGAGCAGGAAGATTGAAGCCACGTTGATGGCGGAAATTCCGCTGGGCCGTTGGGGTAAGCCGGAGGAG
>JAJYBW010000366.1 GCA_021778815.1 Acidobacteriota bacterium
CTCGCGTGGCGGCGCGGCGGGACTGCTGGGAATGCAGCGGGCGCTGGAGGCGACGAATGGAACGCGCTGCAACTATGCCGCCTTCACCAGCGATGGTCCGCGCGGGCCGGTCTACCATGCCAAGCCAGGAGGGGTGAAGCTGGCACAGCAGGTCGGCGGCGGGGTCGGCATCTTTTATGCGGCGCCGGATCGGGCTTGGACGCTGAAGTCGTGGGATGGATTTTTGATCCCTAAACCGTTTTCGACCATCGTGATTGGCTGGCAGCCGCCGGTCCCGGTACCCCCAGCGGGGGAAGGAAGCGGAGAAGAAAGTTCGCTGGAAGCGGCGCGGCAGCAGGTAGAACAGGCGCTGGAACGCGCACGCCGCGAAGTGGAAGAACACATTGCGCGCAAGCGCGGGTCCACCTGATCGGCGATTAATGGCAGGTCTCAAAGGCGAGACCTGGGGTACCGGGCGACCCAAAGCACATTCTTCGTTTATCACGCGATATGCTAGCTACTGATGGAGACGAGCGAATTCCAACGAGCACTTACACGCGGATTTGGCAGAGCGGTTCTGCATCTGCGCAAGCACGACGGGCATGCCTACCGAGTGATGATCCTGGATGCGTGTCTCCACAACCGCGCTTACGACCCACAGGTGGAGGGCAGCCGGGCACGGTACATGATGGACGTCATGCGTGAATCCGGAGAGATGGCCTTTTTCACAGATGCTTTGCTCCGGTCATTGTCAGATACCGAACACGACTGGGACACCCCCCAAAGATTTGAACTAGCGAGAAGGCTCTGTCAGGGCGGAAATGCTGAAGCCCGAGATGCGATGTACGCTGCGTTCAGAAATAGTGAGATCTCAGCCACGGACGTTGCGGTGGAATTTATTGAGCTGGACGGCATCCAGGGTCTGCTCTTTGCCGTGAGCCAGATTGGAAGCCAGATGGCGCAGAATCCCGAGCAATGGGAGGACGACTTCTTACTGAAGGAGGCGCGTCGCCTTTGTGGTCAGGAAACCGTGGACGCCACGCTGCAGGATGCTGCGAAAACAGACGCTAGCATAAGGGCTTATCTGGACGGCGTTAATAAAAACATAGCTCTTAGGACCGCGACCCATAAACCCAACCCGAAGGATATGACCTACGGTCAAATTCACTCTTTGATTGAGACCGGCCAAGCGGGTGGTCTCTTGGTGGAATGGGCGCAGACGGCCAGCGATTCCGAGTTGCAAGCTGCCGCTCATGATCTGACTCAGGAACATGATCCTCAGAAGCTGAAATCTTATCTCACCTTATTTAGGAAGAAACGTTTTCCGCTTGGGATCTTTGTACTTCTTAACCTCGTTGAATTGGCGGATGGGCCAGTCCCGCGCCACGCCTTGATGGTACTTGCCAATTTTCAGGATGAGAACATTCGCAGCCTGGCATTCAAACTGATCGAAACAACTTCTTCGAAACGGGATTATTCAATCGACCTTCTCGTCAACAATTTCCAAAACGGCGATCATCGAATCGTGGAGACCTGGTGCAATGCCGAGACCGATCCTGGAGTGATAAACGCCTTTGGTCGCAGCCTTCGAGATTTCTTTGCCGCCCACCCTGACACCGATACGGAGGAGCGCCTCCTCATGAGCTTGTACGAGAAGGAGCCATGCGCTCATTGCCGCTGCTATATCATCGAGCGACTTAATCACCTGAATGCCTTGACCGAGGATATGAGACGCGAATGTGCTTACGATTCCTACGCAGAGACTCGATCTCTGGTGAAGGCTGGAACGACGATCTGACCGGGTTAGGTTGCGATGTGCGAGGCAGCATGGTATTTTTGGACTTGCGCGTGACAGGCACGGAGACGTGTGTTTTCGCCTCGGGAATTGGGTTTCAGGGCTGGCGTAGCTCAGCTGGTAGAGCATCTGATTTGTAATCAGAGGGTCGGGGGTTCAAATCCCTTCGCCAGCTCCAGCAAGCCAGATTGCCGGGCAAATTCCAGAGGTCAACGCGGCAAGTCAGCACAATAATCATGTTGGATGAAATCCGCAACTCCTGACCGGGTTGCGAAAGCTTCGCTTCGCCTCTCCTAGCTGTGTCTCCTGCCAGGAAAGCCTGCATAGCCTCCGATGAGACGGTTTACGCCGATTGCTGCGGCGACTTTCGAACCGGTCGATTCCGGATGCGATGTAGATTTGCGGTTGGAACTGCGAGAGAGTGGCGAAAGAAATTGTGCACAGGTGGCCGAGCGGTTAATGGCAGCAGACTGTAAATCTGCCGCTCCTTGCGAGCTACGGAGGTTCGAATCCTCCCCTGTGCACCACTAGTTTAGATTGGTAGTAGTGGGACATGGCGATGAGTGAGAGCGAACGATCACTCAATCCGGCAGCCGACAGACGTCGCATGGTGATTGCACTGGCAGTGCTGGCGGGATTAGCCGCGTTGTCGTGGTTCACGATTGGCGGGGCGGCGACGTTCCATGTGGAAGGCTACAGCAGCTCGTTGTTTTCCTATGCCGGGCGTGATGTAGAAGTTCGATGGTTTCCGATTTTGATTCTTGGTCTCTTTGCATTTCGGGTGGTGATGGCCAACATGAGGGCGCGCTACGAGGAAAGAGACGAGAGAAAGCTGATGTAGCTCAGTGGTAGAGCACTCCCTTGGTAAGGGAGAGGTCATGGGTTCAAGCCCCATCATCAGCTCCAAGAAATACAGCTGTCAGCTGCTAGCTCGTAGCTTCTAGCCCAAGGTCAGAGGCGAAAAGGCAGAGCTAAAAGCTGACGGCTAAAAGCTAGTAGCTGCTTTGCGGGAGTAACTCAGTGGTAGAGTCACAGCCTTCCAAGCTGTTGGTCGCGGGTTCGATCCCCGTCTCCCGCTCCAGACATTCCTCTGTGGCACGCTGGATCGGCCGATTAGAGCAGCAGGCTTGAGACAGCGGAATCAAGGATTTTTTTGAAGGGTGTTTTCAGGAACAGGCATGGGTGATATGTTTCAGCAACCGATTCTGGAGGTAGAAAATCCCGCGGTTTTCGAGCCGGTGAAAGCAGCGATTGAAGCGACGTTTGCGCCGCCCGCGGTGAGCCGGTTCTTAGAGAATGCCGAGCGGGCGCGGCTGCGTATTCGAGACTTTGATACGCTGCGCCAGCAGGGCCTGCTGGGAGAAGCCGTCAAGTCCGGCTACGAGCAATTGGGAAATAGCGATCGCGGCCAGATTCGTGAGTTGTACCTGCGTTCGGTGGAGCAGGTCGCTCCGGAATTGCGCAAGAAGTATCTGAAGGTTTACGCATACTACTGATGCACTAAAGCAGCCAATCCAACCCCGAGTGTTCACCGGGAAACCAACAGCAACCAGAAGAAACAGGAGCGAGAGGGCAAAATGGCGAAGGAAAAGTTTGACCGGTCGAAGCCGCACGTAAACGTAGGGACGATCGGGCACATCGATCATGGCAAGACGACGTTGACGGCGGCGATCACGAAGGTGCTGTCGAAGCACAACCCGAACAACAAGTTTCGTTCCTTCGACACGATCGACAATGCGCCGGAAGAGCGGGAGCGCGGCATTACGATTGCGACCGCGCACGTGGAGTATGAGACGGCGAACCGTCACTATGCGCACGTCGACTGCCCGGG
>JAJYBW010000367.1 GCA_021778815.1 Acidobacteriota bacterium
GGATCGGGTCGAAGCTCCAGTCATCGTCGTTCTTGTTTGGCCGGCTGAGAAAGGTTCGCACCCCGAGCGCATGCTGTGGGCCATCGTCGCTGATCATGCCATATGGCCAGACGGGTTCAAGGCCGATGTTTTCTGTATTGTGCTTTTCCGCCCCAGGGTCGTGGCTGTCGGCAATGACCGTGTAACGCGAGTTCGTATCCGCTGCCACAAGAACGTTGGGCGAACCGAGCCTGACCAGTGGAAAAGCCGACAGGCTAGGTAGCGCTTGCTTCAATCGGCCGATGAGCTTGGCGTCGGTGTTGAGAACCGTAGCCGCGTCGATCACGGCTGGAAACAGAGTACGCATCGCGGAGATATCGGTAGTCGGATCGTGAACGTCCCACTGTGTCTCATGTGCGTTTGAGGGAAAGGTATGGAGCGCGCCGTTGCGATCGCGAGTGGCGTAGGCAAGCAGAAAAATCGCCGAGTCGCGCATGACCGAATAATTCATTGCCAGAAGTTGGCGATCATCGGTGGAAAGGTATTGCTGCCAGATCCACAAAGAGACTTCTGCGCCGGTGGAAATGGTGCGGGCGTTATAGTACGGCTTCGAGTCCTGACCGCAATTGATGGCGGCAACTGGAATCCATGTCTCGTTTTCATAGCCTTGGCCATTAAAGCGCATCGTTTCCGGCACGCACGCGCCGGGACGGCCTCCCATGTGCAACTTGGTCCACGCGAGTACGTTCTTGAGATTTTCTCGATAGAGGGTGAAATAGGAGTCATTCAGTTGGAAGACGCCAGCGCCGATGTTGGCGGCCACCTGCATGCGCAAGTTCCAGTGCCAGTAGGCAGAGGGGCTCCATTTGTGTTCGTCGCGGATCGACGAAAAAAGATCGCCAATTCCGGCTTGGGAGCCCGGAAGACGATCGCGACTCTCGGCGGCTGCCGTGTAGAGATCAATAATGCGCAGATTCTCGAGGTACTCGGCGGCGTGATCGCTCGAAGACAGCTTCATCAATCCGGCGCGTTCCCAAAACCGCTGCCAACATGAACGATGTTCTCGCGACGAGAGCGATTCCGCGGCGGTGAGCAGAGCCGAGGCCGTGGCCGCAGCGTCGCCACCGTGCCACGAGGGTGAGCCCACCAGTATGCGAAACGTTCCATCCGAGCGAGGTCGGAATGTAATTTTGATCGATAAAGCGCTGCTCTTTTCGACTCTAATATCTAGCGCGTCTGCTGTGATGGCTGCCAGAGAGCCGAAGGTTCGACCGCTGGCTCCGGCTTCTTTGTTATCCAGCCACGTCTCGGCAAGGATGCCGATGTTGCTGTCCTCGATCACTTGAGGCTGACGCGGTGGCCACAGTTTAAGCTCTGCGGTCTGAGTGGCGTTGGGGTTCGCTCCGGTAACATTAATGACCATCACATCGAGCGCTTCGGACACATACGTTGTCGCGGTCATCCCTCCGCCATGCTCCTGAAACTCTCCGTTGTAGAGGTCAAGGCGAGCGGAGTAGTCGTTCGCATGGGTGAGCTTACTCAGTCCAGGAAGTATGACCTGGCCTGGCGAAAGCCGTAGTGGAAACGTGTCGCCGCGATTGAGCTGCGCGGTATATCCATCCTGCGCCCAAACCGCGACGCCAAGGCGACCGTTGCCCAGAGGCATGGATTGCTGTGGCAGCTGATTTGGTTGCTGCAGAATAATATCGGAACGTTCGACGATCCCTTTCCGGTCAATGTGAAAAACCCCATTCTTCCACGCGGTAGTGACGTTTTCGCTTTGCGCCCTGACTGAGCCCACTGCGGTGACGGTCAGCACTCCGAAAATTAGCAGGGAAGAAAGTAATGTTGCTATGCGAGCCCTTCGCCGGACATTGAGGATATGAGCAGATCGTTGAGGACCTATCGGGGTATTTCCAATCATGAATTCCCTCGCTTCCAAAGTGAACCGCTTCGTGTCGATGCTGTCATCGTCAGTCTGATCGCCGGCATACAAGATCCAAGCCATAGTGAACATCTGCACCGCGGCTCGCTAGCGAACCGAAGGACAGTGCAGGGTAGAACTTCTTTGTTGAACCAACTGCGACGTCAGCTCCTGCGTCCTGGCATGAAGGGCATCGTCGGGATTTGTCTTCTTTGTTCGCATCGCCTCAAATATCTTGAACTGTCGATCTGCCAAGCCTGCTTCCTTCATGCTTCTGTAGGCTAAGGCAAGACGATAATGTGATTCCGCATTGTCCGGATCGAGGTGGACAGCCTGAGACAACTCTTCAGCAGCATGGCTGTAGTCCGCCATGTCAGCATAGATCACGCCGAGCAGATAGTGGGCGTCGGCGTCTTGTGGACTCTGTGCGATAGCAAGCTTCAGTTGTGCCTCGATTTCGGCGGTCGCCAGGGCGTTCGGTATTCGCTTGTACTGCTTCCACAGCGCTAAAGCATAGTCGTAGTGCGCTTCTGCACTATCCGGGTGCAAAGCAATCAGATGCGTAAGATTATTTGCAATTTTTGTATCAGCTTCGCCTGAAGTTCCAGACAAATTAGCCAGAAATGAGTACGGTGGTAGATATTCAGGATCAATATCGACGGCCCGGAGGAACGATTGAATTGCATCAGCCTTTTGTCGTAATAAATATTCTGCGATTCCCAGTCCAAGCCACAAGCTCGCAGAATCCGGATACTTTACAACCGCGGAGGCGAACATGCTCTTCGCTTCGTCCGAGGATCCTAGATCAATGAGTCCTATTCCAGATTCAAACAGGTTTCGATCCCCCGCGTTTAAATCGGCTGCGAGTCTATATTCCGCGATAGCCTCCGGGCACATATTGGAAGAGGCATACGCTTTCGCCAAGAGTAGATGTAAGCCAGAGTCTGCACCGTTTTTCTGCAGGAGATGCTGTAATAACGCAATAGCTGTAGCGTATCCCCTTGTCTCGAGATAAGCTGCGACGAGATCGCGAGAGTTCTCGATGTTTTCAGGCATTAGTCGTGAAGCCGCCTGCAGATAGTCGATGCTCGCGAGTGCATCTCCGTGTTGTAAATAGAACTCGCCTAGGTTGTGATTTGCCTCGAAGCTATTTGGATTAGAGCTTACCGCCCTGTAAAGATTCCCTGCGCGATTGCAGTCTGATCTTTCATCGGCGGGCGCCGGCGAGGCCGAATGGCTTGCTTTAAGTCCTACAACGAGGTCCATCACATGAGACGCTTCTTCAGAGCTAGCCGCGGAAGAGTACCCGCTACCATTGATACTGCCGGAGATCCCAGCTGCAGCAAAAGAAGGAGGGTTCTTCGCCGTATCCATTTGAGTCGCCCCCTGGATGCTGCTCGTGACGTTGCCTTCAGATGAGTGTTTTAACTGCAGGTCAACGACAACTGTCGCTGATGCCAGGGTCACAATCTTTGCCTTTGGTGACTCATAACCCTCACATCTGGCGGTGAGGGTATAGGTCCCGTATTTCACCGCGGGAATGACATAGGTGCCGTCGGAAGCCATCAGCACCGTGCTGATGGGCGCACCAGTTTTGTAATCGGAAAGAGTTACGGTACCACCGGAAATCGCGTGTCCTCCAATTCCGCTCGCCCTCCCAATGATTTTTCCGAAATGCGTACCCTCCT
>JAJYBW010000368.1 GCA_021778815.1 Acidobacteriota bacterium
GCCGGCCTGACGGGCGCCGAAAACTTCAATCCAGTGGCATATCGCGCCGTCCAGTGGACGCGCGGGCAGCTTGGTCCGGATGCCCTGGAATGGCTGAAGGAAATGCCAGCCGGCCCGATTCTGCCTGCGAGGACGCAGGTCAGTTGCGTCCATGGTTCGCTACTCGATGAGGACGAATATCTGCTTTCCACTGAGGACGCCGAAGGCCAATTTGAACGCACCCGCACCCCCATCACGTTTTTCGGCCACACGCATGTGCAGGGTGGATTTACCGCGAATGCAGCCGGCGAATGGTTCCAGCTGAAGCCCGCGTACAGCGACGATAAGGTCGTGGAAAGCTACGATCTGGATCTGCGCGGATCCGCGAAATACCTGATCAATCCTGGCGCTGTGGGCCAGCCACGCGATCGCGACTGGAGAGCCGCTTTCGCGCTCTACGACGACGAGGCGGCACGGGTCACATTCTTCCGCGTCCCTTATGACGTGAAGGCAGCGCAGATGCGAATTCACCGCGCCGGCCTGCCTGATATGCTGGCGTCGCGTCTAAGTATCGGGCGGTAATTCTCCCACCCTTGTCGCGGCTGCAAACCGCGAGATACGGTAAGGAGACAGCCCACATCTCAAGGCGAGATGTGGGGCACCCAGATTTTCCGCGGCAGAAACTACTCTGTTTCGGCTTCTTTTTCGACGACGACCTTGACGTGCGCCGTGACTTCGCGATGCAGGCGCACCGGGACCAGGAATTCGCCCAACGATTTCAGCGGCTCTTCCAGTTGCACCTTGCGGCGGTCGATCGTAAAGCCCTTGGCTTCGAGTGCCTGCGCAATATCCGGCCCGGTGACGGAGCCGAACAGGTGATCGTTGTCGCCGGTCTTGCGGGTGAACTTCAACTCGACGTTCTCAAACTGCTGCAACAGCAATTCGGCATCGGCCTTTTCCTTGGCGGAGCGGCGTACTGAGGACGACTTCATCTGCTCAATGACGGCTTTATTGCCAGGGGTGGCTTCGATACCCAGGTTGCGTGGCAACAGAAAATTGCGGCCATATCCCTGCGCCACTTTCACGACATCCCCGCGATGGCCGAGGTTCTCGACATCTTCCTTCAAAATAATTTCCATATCTCAATCTCCAAAAAATTCTAAGAAATAGCCGCGATCAACGCTCTAGTGACGCTGCGCAAAGGGCAGCAGAGCGATGTTGCGAGCCTGCTTGATGGCGCGGGTAACGCGGCGCTGGTGCGTGGTGCAGACACCGGTCAGGCGGCGGGGAACAATCTTCCCGCTCTCTGCCACAAAGCCCTGCAGCAAGCGCACATCGCGGTAAGGAATAGCATCGATTTTCTCGACGCAGAATTTGCAAACTTTCTTGCGGCGAAAGAATTTGCGTCCGCCGGGACCGCCGCCTGCGCCTGCCGGGCGCGGTGGCCGCGGACCAGAGTGAGAGGGTCCATCTGAGGTTGATGATGTCGATTGCGATCTTTCTTCTGCCATGTTGCGACTCCTTCATAGTCGGCCGGAGAGCGTCTCCGGCGCGGGAACTCATCGTTCGGTTGGAAATGCCGTGGGCATCGCCCACAAAAAATGTTGCGCTAGGCGATCGCTTCTGGAGCGGTCGCGGTTTCTGCCGGCTGTTCGACGCTGCGCTGCGGAGCGACGGGCTGTGCGGCAGCGGCGTGCGCGGCAGCCGCCTGGGACGCAGCTGCGGCGGCATTCGCCTGGGCAGCCTGCGCGGCCTGGGCATTCACCGTGCTTTGCTTAATCTTGGTAGAGCGCAGCTTCTTGATCTTGTTGATGCGCTTTTCTTCCTCGTCCATGCGCACGGTGATGAACTTGATGACAGGTTCTGTCACGCGCAGGCGGCGTTCCAGTTCGGCCACCAGGCTGCCATCCGCTTCTACGGTCAACAGGTTATAGTTGCCCTCGTTGAACTTGCGGACAGTGTAGGCCAGCTTGCGGTTTCCCAGCTTCTCGCTCGATACCAGCTTGCCGTTGCCCTTGGTGATGGTGGCTTCAAAGCCGGCGATCAGCTTGTCGGCTTCTTCGCCAATCACATCCGGGCGCAGGATAAACATGACTTCGTATTTCCGTTCCATTCGTCTCTCGTTTCCGGCAAAACCTTCTGGCTTTGCCTGTCGCAACCTTCAGGGCTGCTCAGTCTACCGTTCAGTCGTTTGCTTCACTCTTGCTCTTCGGCAGTGATCCGCCGATTCAACCGGTTCATCGCGACGCTGGCGCCTTCGGTTAAAAGCAACTCAATCGCCGTCGAAACATCGTCCAGAACTTTGTCCAGCACCGCCAACTCCGCTTTACGGAATGGCGTCAGAACATAATCCTTGCGTCCTTGCCGGGCGCTTTCCGCCGCCTTGGCGTCTTCCGGAGCAATTCCAATTCGAATCCGCAGCCACTCTTCTGTGCCCAGCGCACTCGAAATCGACTTGACCCCGTTGTGTCCGCCCGCGCTTCCACGCTCACGGATACGAATACTACCCAGCGGCAAAGCCACTTCGTCATACAGCACGATCAGCTGTCGCCGCGGATCAATTTCCAACTCATCCACCAGCGCCGCCACCGACAACCCACTCAGGTTCATGTAGGTTTCCGGCTTGGCCAACAGCACTTGCCGGCCAGCGATGCGCGTCGAAGCCGTCAATGCCTTCGAACGCCGATTTGTAACCACCACCCCACACCGTTCTGCCAGCCGATCAATGGCCAGGAACCCGGCATTATGCGGTGTGAACTGATACTCGATTCCTGGATTGCCCAGGCCGACGATCAGGGTCACTCCCGAATCGCCGCCAGAATTCAAGTTCGAACTCATGCCGCCAGAAGGTTCCATGCGCTCCCGGAACTACTTCTTTTCTTTCTTTGCGTCTTCTGCAGCTTCAGGAGTTTCCACTTTGCCTTTCTTCGCCACTTCAGGTTCCGCAGGCGTTCCGGCTGCCAGTGCGTCCGGCGTAGCCACAACTTCCTCACGAACCGCGGTGATGTGAGCGACGGTGGTTTCTTCGTCGGTAATAAATTTCAACTTTTCGGTGTGTGGCAGATCGGCGACGCGAATCACCATGCCGAAGGTCAACTCGCTGACGTCGACGTCGATGTGGCCTGGAATATCCGCAGGCAGACATTCAATTTCAATCTCGCGCAACACCTGGTCGAGGATGCCACCCTGGGTCTTGACGCCGACGGGAACCCCCAGCAACTGGATGGGCACTTCCACGCGCATCATCTTGTCCATCGCAATGCGCTTCATATCGATGTGGATCAGGTTGCCCTTGATGGGATCATTCTGCCAGTCGACGACCATCACCTTGGCGACGGAGCCGGAGACATCGAGATCAAAAATTGTGTTGTGGCCGGACTCGGAATGGAGGATGCGGCGAATCTGCTTGGGGTCGACGGTGACCGCAACAGACGGCTGCTGGGCTCCATACACGACGGCTGGAATGCTGCCGGAAACGCGTACGCGGCGGGCGACATTTTTTGTGAACTTGCCCTCGCGGGGCGTGGCTGTAACAACTTCAGGTGCGCTCATGTTTATCCTGTTTCCCTTCTATTGACCTTCGGGCACGGCG
>JAJYBW010000018.1 GCA_021778815.1 Acidobacteriota bacterium
GCAGCTATGCGTTCACGGCGCTGCGAGCGTCCAATTACAAACTACTGGTCGAGGCTCCTGCATTTGGCGCAGTCGAGAAGGATGGCATCACTCTGACCGTCAATCAATCCACCATCCTCAACGTCTCGTTGAAGCCGGCGAGTCAACAGACAAGTGTGACTGTGGAAGCCATTCCCGTGTTGCTGGACTCCGCCAGCGCCACGCTGGGAACGGATATTCCCAGCAAATATCTGACCCAGGTGCCGCTGGAAAATCGCGATCCGTTCGGTATTACCTTTCTGGCTGCGGGTGTGACGGAATCCGCCGGTTCTGGAGTTATGAACTCCTATCCCGCGGGAACGAATTTTATTTCCAATGGTCAGCGAAATTCCACCGCCAACATCCGCCTGGATGGCGTACTGATCACGGCGCCGGAGCAGGGCGCTGGCTCCAACTCCAACACCTTCTACCAGGCTACTGTTGAAGGCTTGCAGGAAATCAAGGTTCAGAACAACAGTTTCTCCGCAGAATACGGTGGTGGAACAATTATCGATGAAGTCATGAAGTCGGGCACGAATCAACTCCACGGCAGCGCCTATTGGTTCAATCAAAATTCGGCGTACGACGCCCGCGATTACTACAACAGCGGACCAAAGCCGGGCCATTCACAAAATCAGGATGGATTTTCACTGGGTGGACCCATTATCAAGAACAAGACGTTCTTCTTCGGCGATCTGGAATCGGTCATCGCCAGCAATCCGGTCAACATCGTCGCAACCGTTCCCACGGCCGATGAGATCAACGGTAATTTTTCGGCGGCCATGACCTATGACCAGAATGGAAATCTAGTTCAAAACCAGATTTACGATCCGTTTCTTGTCGATACCACTGACCCAAATAATCCGACACGCCCGGCATACAATAACAACACAATTCTGCCAACTGAGATTGATCCCGTCGGGCAGGCGATCATGAAGCTCTATCCCAAGCCCAACACCCAGGGAGACGCCACCGGCTCGAACAACTATCGCGATGTCATCCTTGGGTCTTCCAATTCCCTCCAACTCGATCTGAAAATTGACCAGCAATTCACCCCGAAGTCTTCCCTTTCCGTGCGATACAGCAGTATTTTCGGTAGCGGATCGACTCCCACGGTTTTAGGCGACGGCGAATTCAACGACGGCACCGGCTATACGGAGCAGATCTACAACGACGGCATTAATTATTCCTACACGCCGACGGCGAACACTTTATGGACCACAACGCTTGGCTTGGATCGGGTCTCTCAGCCGACGCATAACGTCAACTATCCCAGCCCGACCTCTGTGGGTTTCCCGTCGTATATGGAGCAGAACGGTATTAGTCGGATGCCATCCATCATCATGGAAGACTCCCAATGGACTTCTATCTACGACCAATGCTGCGTCGATACCAAATTCGCTCATACCCTGGTTAATTATTCATCAGCCTTCTCCTGGACCAAGGGACAGCACACGCTGAAAGCTGGCGGTGAACAGCAGCTGTTTTATAACAACTTTTTCCAGCCGAATTACCCCGATGGATATTTCAGCTTTAACCAGTTTGTGACATCCCAGTCCCCCTTTGACACCGCCAATGGCGTCCAAGGAAACGACTTTGCCAGCCTTCTAGTCGGCTGGGGTGATCCAGGCGGCAGCGGTACCAACGTGATCGAATCGGTTGCCGATAAATCCAGCGAGACCGCCTTCTATATCCAGGACGATTGGAGAGCAACCAGCAAACTTACGCTCAATCTAGGCCTGCGCTATCAGTGGGACACCCCTTACACCGAGCGGCATAACAACACCCAATTCAGCGACCTGACCGGCGATAGTGGCATTTCCGTTCCTGGGTATACTGGAACGCTCAAGGGAACCACAATCTTTGCTTCCTCAAAGAAGAGAAATCTACCCACCGACTACAGCAATATTGGACCGCGCTTTGGCTTTGCCTATCTCGTGAATGAAAACCTTGCAATTCGTGGAGGAGCCGGGATTTATTTCGGCTACAGCACGGCCACAAATTATCAATACCCCGGCGCAGCTTATACCGCCAGCCCGGTAGTCTTCTTTAGCAAGGACGGAGGAATCACTCGCGACGCAACATTGGAAAATCCGTTCCCTGGCGGCATACCTCCGGCCCAGGGTCAAACATACGGCAAACTAGCCCTCTGGGGACTGCCCGATACCAACAACATCGGCACGGCGGTTGCAAAGAACGCCGATATCTACCAGTGGAACCTCGGGATTCAGCAGGCCTTTCCAGGCAGCGTGGTGGTTGCCATCAATTATTCCGCCAACCGCAGCACTCATCTGCCCTGGGCCGGAACGCGAAACAGGAACTTTATTGCATCCTCCGTGCGACAGCAATATAACAGCCAGCAATTGAGCAACCTGGTAAACAACCCATTCCAGCCCCTGTTTTCAGGCCCTGGAGCGATCTTCAACGTTCCAACGTCTCGCTACGGAGATGCTCAGCTCCCGCTGCTAAACCTTCTTCGCCCGTATCCTCAGTTCGACGGGAATTTCAACGCCTACAAACTCACAGAAGCTTCGTCCTGGTACAACGCCCTGGAAGTGGTCTTCCAAAAACGGGCTGGGCGCTATCTCAGCTTTGAGGGCAACTATACCTGGTCAAAAAATATGGATGACTCTTCTGCGGGAGCCAACGCGTTTGTCGGCACTTTGTCGGATGGATATCCGCAGGAACTCGATCACCTGAAACGGGAATGGTCTGTCAGCGCCAACGATGCGACAAATCGTCTGGTAGTATCCGTCATCTATCAATTGCCCATCGGTCGCGGCAGTTTGATTGGCGCCAACATGAATCGAGTGTTGGATGCTGTCGTCGGCGGCTGGCAACTTACCACGCTGGCTACCTACCAAACTGGACAGCCGTTGGATATTTATATGGGCAATCCCAGGCTGGCTGATGGAAATCAGCGGCCAAACCTGGTCTGTCCAGCATCAACCAGGCTGACAACTGGCATCAGCATCCATGATGCCGGACGTTATGGATCTCCATGGCTCAATTCAAACTGCTTCTCCGATCCTGGGGATCAGCAAGCCGGAGATTCTCCGCGATACTATTCGCAACTGCGATCTGATGGGATTCGTCAGGCTGACATCTCGCTTCAGAAAATCTATAAGCTGAGTGCTCGTTTAGGCCAGATAGAAGCTCATGCCGACTGCTTCAACTGTACCAATACCGAGCGATTCGGACTTCCAGACACAGGTTATGAAGACTCCACCTTCGGCGTCATTTCGTCGACTGCTGGCGGCCACTTACCCAGAAACATGCAACTCGGATTGCGTTATCAGTTTTAGTGAAGGATGACGCAGCAAGCCAAGCTGCCAATCGAACGCCGGAAATATAGAAGCATCAACCCCGTTAGGTCACTTCGAAAGAAGTGGCCTAACTTTATGGGAGCTAGTTCATGCGGAAGCAGCCTTGTTCAGTATCGTGCGCGACGGCAACTTTAATTGCCGCTACCCTATTTTCTACAGCCTCTATGACGGCCCAGCAGCCTGACAAAAACCCTCGCGCATGGATGAACGATGTACGCATCGGCGCGTACGGGCTCAGCCCTTCGAATGCCGCTCAGATCGTCCAGAAGGCGACAAGCAGCGGCGTGTATGGGATCGAAGTCGACAACGACATCCCGGGTCGCTACGAAAGCTTCGTTGACCCTACCGCCAAGCTTCAGGCCATTCAACAGGTCGCGAAACTCGCCCACGAACATGGCAACCACGCCTTTATCTATATCGCTGGGTTCGAGTGCATCACAGCGAATGCGGCCAACTCTCCGCACACCATGGCCAAGGACCATCCCGATTGGCTGCAGCGCAAGCGCTCCGGGGAACCGGCAATGTTCACACAAAACGCAGCTTTCTGGATAAGAAAGGGCGATGAGGACGTTTGGGTCACGCCCTATTCCCCAGAGTGGCGAAAGATTTATATGCAGCGCGTTCGCCAGATTGCAGCCACTGGCATCGATGGCATCTACGTTGACATTCCATACTGGATGACGCATTTCACCGGATGGGAAACCAGTTGGGCCAGCTTCGATGACTATACGGTGAAGGCATTTCGCGATCGAACTGGTCTGAATGCAAAAACCGATATCAATCTCGGCGATTTTAACGACCCGGGCTTTCGCAAGTGGGTCGACTTTCGCATACAAACCATCACCGATTTCATGGCGGAGGTTCGGAAGAACGCAGTTTCAGTCAACCCCAACATTGCAGTCATTCCTGAAATCTACCCCGGCATCGAAGAGTCCGCCGTGCGCGTCGGCGCCGACGTGTATCAACTCTATCCGGTTGTCGACGCAGTCGCACACGAGTATGAATTCGGCGAAGGTGAGGACCACACCGCCGCCAGCCGCAGCCAATTCGACTGGTTCCTGTATCAGGTCGGCATGCAGTCTTTCCGCGCCTTTGCCGGAAACAAGCCTACGTGGATGTTGAACTATTCCTGGGATGGCAATCCGCGAGTGACCCCCAGCGATGCAATGAAGAACCTCGCCATGTCCGAGTTAATGGCGGGCGCGAATTTCTGGGATGCTCCGGGGCACAGCATGGCCGGCTCCAACGACATGGCCACGAGAGTTGAGATTTTCCATTGGATCGCGGCCAATCAGTCAACGTTCAGCTCGCCGAGAACGCCGGCCGGCAAGGTTGGCGTGTATTTCTCTGACTCGACGCGTAACTACTATCCAGGTGAATTTATTCAATCCTACCAAGGGGTCCTACTGCTGCTGTTACGCAGCCATATCCAGTTTCAAATCGTCACGCCTCGAACCCTTGCTTCCTTTCACGGTACCACCCTGGTATTGCCCGACGTTCGCATTCTCAGCCCGGAGGAGATCCACGAGTTACACAACTTGTCTATATCCTGCAAAATCATCTCGACTGGAAATATCGATCCTCGGTTGGCTGCCCTCAAGGAAATGGTTCAGATTCAGGGCGATCCGGGCGGTAGTTATCTTGCCCTCGCGAAGAAGGATTTCGAGAGCGCTTTTCCAGACACTCAATCGCAGTTCTTGAATTCCCTCGTCAAGGATTCCGACTTTTCTATCGATGCATCGCCTGACCTGGTTGCTTATATCGCAACCGTACAGAACCAGACTCATTGGTTTTTAGCGAATTTCAAGGGATTGAAACAGGGCGCTGCCACCGTACCTGTGCCGGAGAAGAACGTCGTTCTTGAGGCTCCCCTGCGCGGCGGTACGACACTGCATTTCTTGCCGTTCCTTGGCACAGAGGTCGACTTGACGGGCACGGTTTCCGGCGATCGGGTAAAGTTCACGATCCCGGAAATCGATCGCGGTGCGGTTGCGTGGACTGGCCACGAAGGAACCGCACCCAAGTGACCGCCGCCCAGACGCCACGCGGTACAGTCGAATATCTCCATGGTGGGCCCGGAGGGATTTGAACCCCCAACCAAAGGATTATGAGTCCTCTGCTCTAACCGTTGAGCTACAGGCCCAAATGCCGCTTAACTGACTGGACTAGTTGAGTTTATCAGCTTCAGTATCTCCGCGATCGTCACTCCCGATCCTGCCTTGAGGGATCACTTCGGGTGTGACTCTCGTCCCCAGTTTCACACACACAATCGATCCTAGCCAACTCGATTGGCAAATCGAAGATATGATGTCGCGTAACTCGTCGGTTTTAGCTCCGCTGCCATCGTCCTTCTTATTGTGCTGGAACCAATTCAACGTCGCGGCGACATACGGTGGCGGCGTCCTCTTGAGCACCGGGAGAAATAAATGTCGTGCATACTATTTTCTGTTGCTGTTGCCTACGTCCACCCATCAGGCTCCCAAGACAACCGCGCATCACGAATGGCGACGTAGTCTATACTGATCGCTCTTCCCGCTACCACCGCTGTTATTGAGTCAACGATTCTGCCGCAATGCAAATTGAGTTCTCGTAGCACACCACACTGTATGGGAGTTTTGCTGTGACCGAGCCTGTGTTCATCTTCCGTGACGTCGCAATGGTTCTTGCGGCGGCCCTGTTTTTTGGCTTCTTGTGCTGGCGTCTCCGCCAACCCTTGATTCTCGGCTACGTCCTCGCCGGTCTGGTACTCAGCCCGCTCACTCCTGGTCCGCACGTTCATGACGTGCACACGTTTCAAGTCATGGCAGAGATCGGGGTCATCCTGCTCATGTTCTCCGTGGGGATCGAGTTCTCTATCCCGGAATTGCTGCGCGTCAAGTGGGTCGCGCTGATCGGCGCTCCCATCGGTATTTCTCTCTTGGTTGGGCTCGGGATCGGCGCCGGAAAGCTACTTGGCTGGCCTATCCTCCAGAGCATCGCTGTGGGCTGCATCGTTTCCGTCGCCAGCACCATGGTGCTGATGCGCCTGCTGATGGATCGCGGCGAACTCGGTTCGGAGTCCGGTCGCATCATGGTTACGCTATCGCTGGTAGAAGATCTTGCCGTTGTGATTTTGACGGTCGTGCTTCCCAGCTTCGGTTCGTCCAACGGTGCTGATTTTCTTCACGTCTTCCTGAAAATTGGCAAGGCCCTTCTTCTTCTCGTTCCGGTTGTTCTGGTCGGTTGGAAGCTCGTTCCGCGTCTCCTCTCCTACATCGAAAAAACCTGTAATGACGAGATCTCTCTTCTGCTGGCTCTGGCGATTTGTCTCGTCGTCGCCGCCATCACGGAAGAAGTCGGCCTGTCGCTCGCCCTGGGCGCATTCGTTGGCGGCATGCTACTCGGCAGTTCTCCTTATACCCATAAACTGGCCGCCCAAACGCTTCCAATTCGAGATGTCTTCGTGGCCCTCTTCTTCGTCACCATCGGCATGCTGATCGATCCGTCGAGCTGGCTGTCCGGCTGGCGGCTTCTTGCCGTAATGGTCGGGCTAATCCTGGTGGGCAAATTTGTGGTTTGGTTTGCAGTGGTACGAGTGTTTCGCTACAGCCGAGAAACCGCTTGGCGAGTTGGAATTGGCCTGACGCAAATCGGTGAGTTTTCCTTCATTCTTGCGCAGGTGTCCTTGCACTCCCACCTCATTACCTCGGAAGTGTACAACGCGACTTTGGCCGGGTCACTGATCACCATTCTGATCAACGCGACTCTCTTTAAACTGATACCGCGGGCACCAGGAGCCATCGTGCAACAACCCACCCATGCTTGAGCAATAGTCTCTCGTCCTTGGTCGCCGCGGCTCAGGCTGTCGAGTCCATTAAAACTGTTCGGGGCCAGACTCTTCGATGCGCATTCCAGCGCGGAGTGCCTCCTGCGTCAGCGCAGCAACAGCGTCGAACAAATGCAACTGAAATGTTCCCGGACCCTGCGCTTTTTCCGCAGCGGACTCACCCGCCAGCCCGTACGCGGCCAGAGCCGCGGCAGTCGCGATGACAGCATCTTTTTCGGCCGCGGCGCAGGCCGCCACAACAGAAGTTGCCATGCATCCTGTGCCCGTGACTGTGGACATCATCGGATGCCCATTCGCAACCCGAATCCACCGCACCCCATCCGTCACCACGTCAATGGGCCCGGTCACCGCCGCGACACATCCGAACTTCGTTGCGAACTGCGAAGCTGTCGCGGCGGCATTTCCCGTCGAGCCTACAGATTCAACCCCGCGAATCCTGGACTCCATCCCAGCTAACACGGCAATCTCCGCCAAGTTGCCGCGAACAATCGTGATCAATAGCTTTTCCAATAAATGGAGCGCGCTTTCAGTTCGTAGTCGGGTAGCGCCCGCCCCAACTGGATCCAGAACGATTGGAATGCCACGCTGATTCGCGCGTCGCCCAGCTATGAGCATCGCTTCCACCTGCTCCGGCCACAACGTTCCCAGGTTCAGCACCAGGGCGCTGGCAGCGTCGACCATTTCCTCCACTTCCTGTGGCGCGTGCGCCATGACGGGGAGAGCGCCCATGCACAACGTGATGTTCGCGGTGGCGTTCATGACGACGAAGTTTGTGATGTGGTGGATCAACGGCCGCTGGGTTCGCACCCGCGCAATCACCTCGCATGCCGCCCGTGTTGCGTCGTTCATATGCGCCCTCCATTTAACAGTATCAATGGGCAGATCGCCCTGTGCTGATCCCACGAAACCGCGACGGTTTCAAGCGGAAACGAGTTGTGGTCAAACTGCCCCTCAATTCGCGTCGATCCATGCGGCGCGCCGACGAACGTGACACGGCGCACATACAACCATCTATCGAGTTCGAAATAGTTATGTTCTCGGGACTCATTGCGAAACCGCCTGTGCGTTCGCGCGGAAGGAACTTGGTTGGATATGAGCGTCTTCAAAGAGTCAGGGCATCTTTTTCGATTGGCCGCGCTGTATGCAGTCGGCACATTGACGTTTCTTTTCATACGCGGCGTTCTTGTGCCAAAAAGCTTTGGACAATATGGGCATTACCGCGGCAACGCGATCACGGAGATTGCCGCACACCCCATCCATTTCGCCGGGCATCAGGCATGTGATACCTGCCACACTGACGTTCAACAATTGAAGCAAAGCGGCATGCACGCGCGGGTGAATTGCGAAGGCTGTCATGGTCCGCTGGCCAAGCACGCCGACGATCCGTCCGTGCAGCCTGCCAAACTGGACACCGCCAAATTATGCGTTCGCTGCCACGCGGCCAGCGCGGCCAAACCAAGGGGCTTTCCGCAGGTCGCGGCTTTGGATCACTCCAATGGTCTTCCCTGTGAAACCTGCCACAAGCCGCACAGCCCAGCGATCAGCGCGGGAGGTGCAAAGTGAACATCAGTCGGCGTCAAATGTTGATCCTGCTGCCTGCGGCCGCCGTCGCGTGGGAATCCATCCTGGCAGGCACACCCGAGTCCTCCCCCAACTACAAAATGACCGAGCATTGGTGGAGTATGCTGATCGACATCCCCAAATGCATCGGTTGCGGCAATTGCGTTCGTGCCTGCCAGGCGGAAAATGATGTGCCGGATGGATTCTTTCGCACCTGGGTGGAGCGCTACCACGTGACGGACTGGAATCTGGAGAATCCTGAAGTCATCTCGCCCGACGGAGGCAAAGAAGGCTTTCCCTCGGTTACCGAAGATGCGGACGGAAAATATTTCTTCGTTCCCAAACTTTGCAACCACTGTGCCGATTCGCCCTGCACCCAGGTCTGCCCCGTCGGAGCGACTTTTATCGGCCCGGATGGCGTAGTGCTGGTGGACCAGACGTATTGTCTGGGTTGCGCCTACTGCGTCCAGGCCTGTCCTTACGGGTGCCGCTACATCCATCCCCAGAAAAAAGTTGCAGACAAGTGCACCCTCTGCTATCACCGCATCACCAAGGGACTGACGACGGCGTGCTGCGAAGCCTGCCCTACCGGCGCGCGACAATTGGCAGACCTGAAAAATCCGAAGGACCCCATTCATGCGTTTCTGAAAACCCACGATGTACAAATCCTGAAGCCCCAAATGGCGACCGGAGCCAAGGTTTTCTACAACGGGTTGGATGGTTCAGTGCGATAAGCGCCGTTCAGGTGCCTGGACGCATGAAGGAGATTGGCAACTATGACAACCGGCGTTGAAGGTTACATGTATCCGAACGAGATCACGCTCTATTGGAGTGTGTTGATCGTTTTGTACCCCTACATTACAGGACTGGTGGCAGGCGCGTTCATTCTCGCCTCCCTGGAGCGCGTTTTCCGCGTCGAGGCGGTCAAGCCCACGTATCGACTGGCGCTTCTGACGGCCCTGTCTTTCCTGCTGGTTGCGCCGCTGCCGTTGCAGTTGCACCTGGGACACCCCGAGCGCTCGCTTGAAATGTATTTCACTCCCCATCGCACCTCGGCCATGGCCATGTTTGGATTCGTGTATCTCTGGTACTTGATGGCCGTACTGACCGTTGAAATCTGGCTGGATTATCGGCACGACATCGTCGTGATGGCTCAATCCTCGACCGGCATGAAACGCTGGTTCTACAAGGTGCTCACCCTGGGCTCCAACAACATCAGTGACCGTGCGTTGGCGATCGATGAGCGCGTTGGTTGGGTCATCACGCTGATCGGGATCCCTTCCGCCTTCATGCTGCATGGTTATGTTGGATTCATCTTCGGATCCATCAAAGCCAATCCATGGTGGTCATCGCCGATGATGCCGGTGGTGTTTATTTTCTCTGCCATGGTCTCTGGAATTGCCGCGGTGATGCTCCTTTATATGTTGGTCACGCGTCTTCGCAAACAGAAGATCGATATGCTCTGCGTGGATACAATTGCGCGCTATCTGTTCTACATGTTCATCGTCGATTTCAGCCTGGAAATGCTCGATCTGATTCATCGCATCTACGAAGCGGATGAGTCGTTTCGCAGCCTGAATTTCATGGTCCACACCAAACTCTACTTTTCGCAGATCGTTCTCCAAATCTGCATAGGCACGCTGGTTCCGATTGCGCTGCTGGGATTGACCCAAGTGCTGCAGCTCCATGAAATTGTGCGGAAGCGAATCTATGTCGCGGCTGGATGCCTGACCATGATGGGCATTTTTGCCATGCGCTGGAACGTGGTAATTGGAGGGCAGTTGTTTTCTAAAAGCTTCCTGGGTTACACGACCTACAAGATGGCGTTGGTCACCCGGGAGGGGCTTCTCATGTCCATTGCGTTGACCATTCTTCCGCTGTTCATCTTGTGGGCATTGGTAAAGCTGCTTCCTCCATGGCCGAAGACGGCGAAGGGTGAACTTCCCGCATAGACGCCGCAGGGCAGCGCAGCGCTTGTGTAACAACAGCGGTGGCGACAATGGACGAACTTCTTCTCGACGCTCTAGCTCGACTTAGCGCAACCGTGGAGACTCTGGAGCGCCGTGTGTACGCTCTCGAACACCCCGCGTCGAACCATCAGTCGGCCCTTGAAACGACAAAATTACCTTCGATAGCCTCGCCCAGTGCCCTGCCTCCTCCCTCTCCGCAAGCAGGCGGAGTTTTCTCCGTGGTCGGCAAAGCGATGCTGGGGATTGCAGGAGCGTACCTGCTGCGCGCGATCGCAGAATCCACCACGTTCCCACGCGCGGCGGTCGTCGCCATTGCCATTGCCTACGCTGCCGTGTGGCTGGTCGTGGCGACGCGGGTGCGAAAAGAGGCACGGTTTGCCAGCATCGCATACGCTGGCACATCTGTCCTGATTCTTGTTCCAATGTTGTGGGAACTGACCCTGCGATTCAGCGTCTTTCCCGCGGCGATGGCCGCTTCCGTCCTCGCCGCGTTCGTTTTTGTATCCTTTTTCCTGGCGTGGAACCGTCACTTCTCTGCGGTGATCTGGGTGACAACTGCCGTCGGCAGTACAGTTGCTCTCATCATGGCGGTTGCGACGCATGATCTGGCGCCGTTCATCCTGGCCATCTTGGTCATGGCCATTGCCAGCGAGTATGCAGCGGCCCACAATCGCAGCTCGGGCATTCGGCTGTGGGTTGCTGCATCTGCTGACATCGCCGTATGCGCCCTGATCTATATCGCCTCCCGGCCCGCGGACTCTCGCCTCGATTACAAACAGGTCAGCGAGTGGCTGCTCCTCGCCCTGGGCCCCATTCTGTTGCTGCTGTACGGCGCAAGCGCGACTACGCAAACAATACTGCACGGCCGGAAAATTACTTTTTTTGAAGCCTCGCAAACACTCGTAGCCTTCTTACTGGCCGCCTGGAGCATGCTTGCATTCGCATCAGGCTCTGGCTCGATCGGGTTGGGAATGCTCTGCTTGATGTCATCCGCCGTGGGCTATGCACTTGTCTTTGCCCGCTTCGACGCAACCGCCGCGCAGCGCAATTTTCACGTATATGCTGCGGGTAGCGCCGCTCTTTTTCTACTGGGTGTCTATCTGTCTTTGCCGTCAATCTGGCTGCTTCTCGTCCTGGCCACGGCTGCAGTTGTGACAACCATGCTCGGGGTTCGAACCGAGCATCTCACCCTTGAGTTTCATGGGCTGGCATTTCTTTGGGCGGCCTCGCTCTCATCTGGCCTGCTGGTCTATATCGCTCACGCCTTTGCCGGCACTGTCCCCGCTTCACCCAGAGGGTTGATCTTGATGGTGGCTGCTGCGGCCGTTGTGAGTTATGCCGTGGAACGTCGCTTCCAGGCCGATCAATGGCACCATTATGCGTTGGACGTCCTGTCGGCGATTTTGGCCGTCGGCGCCACCGCGGCTTTCCTGGTGTACGCGCTGGTTCGCCTCGCCGAGATCGCCATCACACCCGGAGCTTCCCACGTAGCTGTCATCCGCACCCTGACCACATGTGCGCTCGCCCTTGTGCTGGCCTACTCCGGCGCCCGATGGCGGCGCAAGGAGCTAGCATGGCTGGCTTATGGCGCCCTGGTTTTTGTTGCGTCGAAACTGGTGTTTGAAGACATGCGCCACGGCCATCTGGAATTCACTGCAGTTTCGATCTTTCTGTACGCTATCACCCTGCTGTCGGTTCCGCGCTCAGTGCGTCTGGGGCAGAAAACAAAGGGTCTGACGGGATAGAAGGATGTAAGCCCCGGATGCGGAGGGGGTCGATGTTCCCTTCGCGAAGTGAAAGCGGGTCCTGCCCCTGTTCGTTGCCCACGCCGCTGTGATTCAATGAAGAGAGATGACGGAACGCTCCTCTACTTTGGCCCACAGGTCGCTTCCCCGCCGTTTCAAGGCTGCGACCCGGCGAGTTCGCGAACTTGCCTCCATTGCGCATGCCGTGGCATCGACGAGCCATCCCTACATGGCGCACATTGTGCCCATGCGGCGCTGCAACCTTTCCTGCACCTATTGCAACGAGTTTGACGATGTCTCCGAACCCGTTCCCTTGCCGGAAATGCTCCGCCGCATTGACGATCTTGCCCGCCTCGGCACCAGTGTTATCACCATCTCCGGCGGCGAGCCTCTGTTGCATCCGGAACTGGAACAGATCATCGCCCGCATCCGGCACCATGGCCGCATCGCCGGCATGATTACCAATGGCTATCTGCTGATGCCGGATCGCATCCAGCGCCTCAATCGCGCCGGCCTCGACCACATGCAGATCTCCATCGATAATGTGCAGCCTGACGAAGTTTCGAAGAAGAGCCTCAAGGTCCTCGACAAGAAACTGCAGATGCTGGCCGAACATGCCGATTTTCATGTCAACATCAACTCTGTCGTCGGCGGCGGCATCAAGTACCCGCAAGATGCTTTGACGATTGCTCAACGCGCGTTGGAGCTTGGGTTTACCTCCACCATCGGCATCATTCACGACGGTGATGGCCAGTTGAAACCGCTTGGGGGTGAAGAGCGCCGAATTTATTACGAAGTGAAGAATCTCGGCAAAAAACATTATTCGCGCTTCAATCACTTTCAGGAAGCCATCGTCAAAGGCAAGCCCAACGATTGGCGCTGCCGTGCGGGTGCGCGGTATATCTATATCTGCGAAAACGGCCTGGTGCATTATTGTTCACAACAGCGTGGCTGGCCCGGCACGCCTCTGTCGGAATATCGCCGCCAGGACGTGCAGCGTGAATTCCTGACGGAGAAAACCTGCGCCCCCAACTGCACCATCTCCTGCGTCCACCAGGTATCGTATATCGACCATTGGCGCGCTCCGCAAACCTCAAAGATTTCTCCCGGATTACCGCCCACCGGGTCGGTGCAGGATCAGGAACTGGTTCACATTCAGCTCTCCTAACGCATTGCCCTTCAGTACACTCCCAACAAGGGCAATGCGCTTCCATGAATCCATCTGAAAATCAGACGCCACCCGTCGTCGGGCCTGACCAGCGACCCGACCCTTGGCTGGATTGGCTGTTGTCGCTGCCAGCTCTCTGGGTCGGAAGTGTTCTCGCGCTCCTCTCCATTGCGGATGGGATACGCAACAGCATCCTCCATTCACTGGATTTTCAATGGAGCCCGGCACGTCTGCTCGCGCATCACCTCGATCCATGGGCGACGTATCTCGCCGGCGACCCCGGCCATCGCATCCTCCTGAATCAAGTCCCCAACGACCTGCATGAGATTTACGTTGCCATGCTGCCCTTTGGTTATCTGCCGCTGCTGCCGGCCAAAATCATTTGGGCGACGATTAACTTGGTATTGGTGTTGTTGAGTTGTCGGCTGGTTGCGCAAATGTACGAGCTCAGCCGCCGCAAAGCATGGTTATTTGCGCTGCTGGTGCTGACCAGCACATCCGCGCGCGTCACCATCGGGAACGGCCAGGTGACAGCGCTCGTGCTTACATCGCTGGCGCTGTGGGCTGTGGCGCACACTTCTCGCTCACGCGGACTCCTCCTCGGAATTGCATGGGCCAAGTACAGTGTGCCTCCGCTACTGGCCGCGTTTCTATTGCTGCGGCGTCGCTGGCGATTGCTGTTCTATTCGCTGCTGCCACCCGCAGCAGGATTTTTATTCTTTTATGCATGGCTGCACACGCCCTTCTGGACGTTGCTTTGGGAACCCTTCCGCACGGCTACGAATAACGTCTCCCCCGGCCTCGCCAACATTATGGCCGTCAGCGAAATCGCTCTGCGCCATCCGCCGCTGTTTCGCCCGGCACCCGATGCTTTCTACCTTTCACCTGCAGGCGGATGGATGGCTGTGATTCCCTACCTTTGCGGAATCGCACTTGCCCTCGGGATTGCAATGTATTTTTTCGCTCGAGGCAAACAAGTTGACGGCCGAATTCTCATGGCCTGCCTCACGACTGCATGTCTGGTCTGCTTCAAACACCAGATTTATGATTTTCTATTCCTGATGTTTCCGCTTGCTGTCGCGATGCGAGCGGAGAGCAACGCAGCCCGCAGTTGGCTGCTTGGGTTGATTGCTTATTTCTGGTACGGCGAGCGGCTGCTGCACATTCGACGCTGGGAGTTCTGGCCAGCCGTCGTCATCCTTAGCTTCTTTTTGTTGTTGGCGCTCATCGCTGCAATATGGAAGCAGCGCGACCGCGCGCGGTGGAAAACAAATTGGGAGCTATGAGGGTGCCCGCATTCGGAAGTGCAAGCGGGTAGGACGCTGAGCTTTCTAATATTTCGGAACTTTCGGGTCCACTTTTTCAGACCATGCCAGGATGCCTCCGGCAAGGTTGTGGATCTTTTGGAATCCATTTTGTGCCAGAAACTCCGCCGCTTTCTGGCTGCGTCCGCCCATCTTGCAATGCACAACAATCTCCCTTTCCGGATTCAGTTCTCGCACTCGCTTCGGCAGGTCATTCAGTGGAATAAGATGTCCTCCCATTTGCGCGATAGCGAATTCATACGGTTCACGCACGTCCAGCAGGAAGAGTTCCTCTCCGGCATCCCTGCGCCGCTTCAATTCCTCCACGTGCATCTGCGGAATGCCGTTCACCATTGCAGCAGGCGCTGCGGCCTTGGACGGCAACCCGCAGAACTGCTCGTAGTCAATCAACTTGGTGATCGTCGGGTGTGTCCCGCACACTGGGCAATCAGGATTCTTGTGGAGTTTCAATTCGCGAAATCGCATGGCCAGCGCATCGACCAGCAACAGCCGTCCCACCAACGGCTCTCCCGCAGCCAGGATCAGCTTGATGACTTCCGTTGCCTGGATGATTCCAAGCAGGCCCGGCAGAATGCCCAGCACCCCGCCCTCTGCGCATGAAGGAACAAGTCCCGGCGGCGGCGGTTCAGGATACAGGCAGCGATAGCATGGACCCTCTTTCGTACCAAACACGCTGGCCTGCCCTTCGAACCGGAAAATGGAGGCGTACGCGTTCGGCTTGCCAGATAGCACGCAGGCATCGTTCACCAGGTAGCGCGTTGGAAAATTGTCCGTGCCATCGGCAATGATGTCGAAATCCTTGAAAATCTCCAGCGCGTTCTCGCTGTTGAGTCGCGCAGGAAATTTCACAATGTTAACGTTGGGATTGATGGCCTTCAGCGAATCTTCCGCGGAGTCGAGCTTCGACCGGCCAATATCGTTCGTGCCGTGAATTACCTGGCGCTGCAGGTTGCTGGCCTCGACCACGTCGAAGTCCACGAGGCCCAGGGTGCCCACGCCTGCAGCAGCCAGGTACATCATTAAGGGCGCACCCAATCCCCCCGCCCCGATACACAATACCCGCGCGGACTTCAATTTTAGCTGCCCTTGTTCGCCCACCTCAGGAAGGATCAGGTGCCGCGAATATCGCGCCATTTCTTCCGGTGTCAATGCGGTCGCCGAAGCCGAGTTCGCTTCAACTGGACCGCCTCCGGGGGGCGGCGGATCAGGATGATCGATCTGCATAATGCAATCCTCGCATATTTCGAAATCCGGATTCAGCGGATGCTCATGGGACAATTCTCAGACGTCAGCCATGACTTCGATCGGCTGTCGTTCAAAGCGTTTATCTTCCTCCCCCGTCCCGGATAGCAGAAAAGAGTTTGTCTCGATAGCCCTGCATCTCAAAGCGTCTGCCTCGCCATATTCGGCCTTCCCATTCACACCCGTGATCACGTAGGAATACCCGATCCAGTGGGCCTCTTCCAGGTCTGTCTTCGACCACTCCGCGGGGTGGTCGGGATGCGAGTGATAAAAACCGACGATGTCCAGCCCCCCCCCCCGTGCCTGCTGCTGGATGCGGATCAGCTCCTGCGCCGAGATGCCATAGCGATTGTGGGCCGCGTCCGAGCGAATATTTTCTGCCGGCCACGCTTCGAGCACGATGCTGCCCTCCTCTTCCCTATGGCCCAGCAAGACCCCGCAGCACTCGTGCGGATAGGTCTGTTCCCCATGCCTGCGAATCGCGTCGAATTTCGCTTGTGCCATGCGCAGCATCCGGTCCAAATTCCTGTCAAAACGATTTGCGCCTAAGACCATCCGTGAACGGTCCTTTAGCTTCGTCACGATATACTGAGAGTGTCGAGTGAGAGCGCAAAGACGCAAATATCGCGATCGTATGCTACCTCACCCGAATCAAAAACCAACGTTTGTCGATATCTCTATGAGCAAGAAAACAAGCGCCGCAGCCAAGAGTTTCGAAACCGCATTAACGTATTTCCGCTCCCATCAGTTTGATGTTACGGCTATCCCCGGCGTAGCAGATCAGGTCCAGGTCCGCAAATATAGCTGTGGCACTGTGCTGGCCAAAGCACCCAACGGTGGGATCGGCTATGTGACACGACCCGGCTGCTTGATTGGTGGCGAAATTTCCCTCTTGGTGGACCGCGGCTACCAGAAATTCCTGCGTACCAGCAAGATTGAAGTCGCTGCCACGGCTGGCCACCTGCACGCC
>JAJYBW010000369.1 GCA_021778815.1 Acidobacteriota bacterium
AATATTGCGCAACTGCGGGCCGCGCGGATTTCAAGATGTAACCGCGGCCGTGGGACTTGCGGACCTGAAGCTGGATGCTCCGCGCGCGCTGCTTGCCGGGGACCTCGATGGTGACGGCGATGCGGACCTGATCGTGACGCAGTTGCATGGGCCACCGGTGCTGCTGCGCAACGATGGCGGCAACAAAAATCATTGGGTGCGGCTGTCGTTCAAAGGATTGGCGGACAACAAATCCGCGCTCGGCACGAAGGTAGAAATCTTTTCCGGGAATCTTTGGCAGAAGTGGGAAGTTGCGGGCGCCACCGGCTACATGGGACAAGGAGCGCCGGAAATTCTTGCGGGCCTTGGAGACAGAACACACCTGGACATTGTTCGCATGTTGTGGCCGACGGGGGTGCTTCAGGATGAGCTGAAAGTCCCGACCGATGCGTACACGCCGCTGGATGAAATCGATCGTCGCGGCAGTTCGTGCCCGGTGTTGTTCGCCTGGGACGGAAAGCACTATCAATTCGTCACCGACGTGATTGGCGCGGGCGTGGTGGGACACTGGATCTCGCCGACGTCGAGAAATATTCCCGATCCCGAGGAGTGGATCAAGGTTTCTGGGGATCAACTGAAAGCGCACAATGGCTACCTGAGCCTGCGCTTCGGCGAGCCTATGGAAGAGGTCAACTTCATCGACCAACTGCGGCTGGTCGCGATCGATCATCCGGCCGGGACAGAAGTGTATCCGAATGCGCGCTTCCTGGAAGCGCCGCCGTTCCCCGCGGACAAAGTGATTGTCGCCAGCGCGGCGCGGCCTGTGACGGCTGCCTGGAACAATCAGGGTGAAGACGTGCGCAGTCTGCTGCTCGATCGCGATCATCGCTACGTGCACGACTTTACCAACCTGCCCTTTGCGGGTTTTGCCAATCGGCATATGCTGACGCTGGACATCGGCGCATGGACGCAGCAGAATCCACTGCGGTTGTTGCTGCATGGCTACGTGGAATATTTCAGTGCATCGTCGATGTATGCGGCGTGGCAGGCGGGAATGAAGCCCGAGCCGCCCGTGCTGCAAGCGCAGTTGGCGAACGGAAGCTGGAAAACGATTCTGCCGGACATGGGCTTCCCTGCAGGCTTACCGCGAACGATCACGGTCGACCTGACTGGCAAGCTGCCGCATGGAACGAGGCGACTGCGCATCGTGACCAATCTGCAAATTTACTGGGACCAGATTCTGGTGGACAACGGACCGGATCGATCCGCAGAAATCCATCGAACGGAATTGCCGCTGGCGCTTTCGACGCTGAAATTTCGCGGCTATCCGGAGCAGATTGAGCAGCAGAGTCCTGGGGATTTGACCTATCGCTACGATCGCATCAGCGCGACCGGCCCCTTCGCGCGCCAGCGCGGAGACTATACGCATTACGGCAATGTGACGCCGTTGCTGAAGACCGTCGACAACCACTTCGTCATCTTTGGCAGCGGAGAAGA
This sequence comes from Acidobacteriota bacterium, assembly GCA_021778815.1. Lineage (GTDB taxonomy): Bacteria > Acidobacteriota > Terriglobia > Terriglobales > Acidobacteriaceae > JAKAAZ01. Next base: position 1,477 of record JAJYBW010000369.1, read on the forward strand.
CATCGACGCGGAATTCAGTGCAGCGGCGCTGCCGCCGCTGCCCGCTGGATGGAAGCGCGACTATTTCTTCTACGCGAATGGCTATGTGAAGGACATGGATTTCTACGAGGCGTCGCCGTTCACTGTGAATGAAATGCCATTCCATGGGATGAAGTCGTATCCCTATGCCCAGCCGACGGCGTATCCCATGGACCCTTCAGTGTTGCGATATCGCCTGCAGTGGAATGATCGATTCAACTCCGGCGAAAGCTCGCAGGAATATTTGTTCCACTACCTGCCCGCACACTCGACGCCGATCGATCCGGTACCTGCGCTTCCTGCCGCGCGGCGCAGCTCCGATATTCAAGGCGCAAATTGAGCGACGTCACTCTGCTGCCTGCAACAGAACAGCTGGCATTGCTGCGAGCGGAAAAAATTTCGCCGCTGGAGCTAGCCGAGGAGCACATCCGGGAAATCAACCGGCTGAATCCGCAACTGAATGCCATCCTGCATTTCAACGATGTGCAGGCGGAGCGCATCCGGGCGCAGGCGCGCGCGTTGATGACTGCATCCGGACCGCGCGGCCCCTTGTACGGATTGCCGATGACCATCAAGTCTTCAATCGCGGTGGCTGGACTTCATTGCGAGGTCGGCAGCCTGCTGCGGGGTGGCACTGTAGCCGAGCAGGATGCCGTAGTCGTCTCGCGCGTACGGCAGGCAGGCGCGAATATCCTGGCCACGACAAATTGTCCGGAATTTCTGATGGCGTATGAAACCGACAACCGTCTGCATGGTCAAACGCGCAATCCATGGAATCTGGAGTATTCTTCCGGCGGATCGAGTGGCGGAGAATCGGCGGCAATCGCCTCTGGCATGTCGGCAGGCGGCCTTGGCAGCGACAGCGGCGGGTCGGTTCGCACGCCGGCACACTTTACCGGCATCTGCAGTCTGAAGCCGACGCCGGGCCGCATTCCCGCAACCGGCCACGAACCGCCGTGCGTCGGGCCGTTTTCTGTGCTCGGCGCGATTGGCCCCATGGCTCGCACCATGCAGGACGTGCGCTTGTTATTCGAAACGCTATGCGATCCCGATCCGACCGATCCGGTGAGCCCGCCGGTCGCGCTGCGCACGATCACTCGCAGCGAATTGAAGTTAATTCCGATCGGCTATTTTGAAGATGATGGGCTTGTACCAGTGACCGCGGAGACGCGGCTCGCGGTCCAGGCGGCGGTTCGCACGTTGCAGCAGCAGGGATTTGCTGTGCGGCCGTTTCGGCCTCAAGTGTTGGAGAGGATGCGGCAACTCTGGTGGAAATTCTTTGTGCGCTGCGGAGCGATGTTTGTCGAATCGCTCGTTGACGGAAGGCACGAGCAACTGAGTCCGGTGCTGCTGGACTTTCTCGCCATTGCGCGGCGAGATCCGCCGCTGAGCGGGGAGGAATTGTTGTGGGCCTGGGCTGAGCTTGACCAGGTACGAAGCCAGATGCTCCAGGAAATGCAATCGTTTCCTGTGTTGCTTTGTCCGGTGTGTGCTGTTCCGGCGTTTCGTCATGGCGAACGCTCGTGGAGGATTGAAGGCCAGCAGGTCGAATATCTGGATGCGATGCGCTACACGCAATGGTTCAACTTGCTGGGCGCGCCGGCCGCCGTAGTGCCTGTCGGCAAGTCGCCGGAGGGCTTGCCGATTGGCGTTCAAGTGGCGGGACGTCCGTTCGAGGATGAAATCGTTCTTGGAATCGCAGAGGCGATCGACAAGGAATTTGGATTTATCGCACCACCGGTCTCGGCGAATCGCAATCAAGCGCAGCGCGGTTAACTTTCTCGCTCCAGTAAGGATCCCGCCAGCAGTTCCGCGCGACTGAACAGTCTTCGGTTTTTCAACATCTCCATCGTCAATGGTTTGCTCTGTTTCAGATCGTCCTCGAATTGATCCACTAAGGTTTCTGCCAGCTTTCGGTCGATGGCCGCCACGTTGATCTCATCATTCAACGCGAAGGAGCGATGGTCGAAGTTGGTCGATCCAAAAACACACCATCGTTCATCCACAACCATAATTTTGGCGTGAATCATGGAGGGCTGATACTCGAAAATCTTCGCTCCGG
>JAJYBW010000370.1 GCA_021778815.1 Acidobacteriota bacterium
TTTCTGGCTTCATTCAATGCCACCAGGATGAGTACGGCAAAGGTGACAGCGACCAGAGAAATTGCGACCGTGCCGTGGAGCTGTTCCACTTCGCCGTAGAGCAACGCCAGCCCTGCGAAGACGAAGAACAGATGCGCGCAATACACCTGCAATGAGGCTTTGCCCAGGGTGAGGAATGGCTCGACCGCAACCACTCGCAGAACATATTTCCGCAGCCAATAAAAGACGATCAGGAAGGCCAGGAGGTTGAGCACGCGCAGCGGGCCGATCTGCCACTTGTCCAGCCACATTCCCAGCGCCTGTTGCGTCAGATGCGGTCCCAGCCAGTTATGACGGACACCCACGAAGAACAGGCAGACGGCCGCTGCTACAGCCGCGCCCCAACTTGGGATTTTACGCAAAGGAACCACGCCGACGGCCGATTTCGCGCCCAGCCACAGGCCGCCAATCCACACCGCCTGCCAGGCAAACAGATTGAAGGCTCCCGTCTCCTGCAGCGGAATCCTTAGGTGGGTGAGGCTGACGATGGCGTTGTGCGCCAGGTCTCGCAAACCAAATTGCGCCAGCAACCATACCAACCCGCTGGCGGCCAGAATCTTCCTCCACCCATAGCGCCACGATGCCGAAAGCAGCAGCGGCGTAAAGAAAAGGAAGGTGACATACATAGGCAGGATGTCGAGCAGGGGCGGGCAATAAATCATCAGGATGGATCCCGCGATCGCCACCCCTGGATGGGCCAGGTAAAAGTCGAGAAGATTCGTCAACGCAGCCTTGTGGGTGTGAACCGCAAACGCAGCGGCAATCGTAAAGGCAAAACTCAACAGCAGCAGGTGATACCCGTAGATTTTCAGCGAGCGCTTCCACAGCTTGCGTCGGACCCAGGGCTCGTCCTGCTGCAACTCGCGGACATAGAGCCGCCCTACCAGCAGCGCCGAGAGAAATACAAATCCCTCAGCAGAGGTGACATACCCGATGGGTTGATCGACGAAGTCGCTGAACCGGGTAGGAAGATGCGTCAGCGTCATCCATACCAGGAAGAGCCCACGCAACGCGTCCAGTTCAGGACGGCGTTCAAGTTTTGGCAGATGCATAGCAGCGCGTCTACAGCAGAGACGATATCTAGTTAGACGCCCGCCGCGGACAGGGGTTGCGCCTGAATGCCCATGGGTGTAGCGGCTGGCGTTCTAACCTGAAGAAAACAATGCGTGGCTATTCCCATTTGGAGTTGTGTCGCCGGAGCCACCAACAGGGAGGATTCCATTTCTGTGGAAACATTGAGCGGCTGCAGGTTTCCTGGGTTGTTCCCATCAAGTCGTATTCGGTCTTCTGCCCTTTCAGAGGGGTGGCGAGAAACTGGTCGACTTCCACGCTGCTATAGGCAGTGCCGTGCGCGACACGGACCTCAAACACGGCCCAGTCTGCGATGTACAGCAGCAAAACGATGCTGACGAGCACGGGAAAATATCGAACCAGCCAGCCGAGCCAGCGCCGGATCATAGGAAGATCTCAGCGCGGGCAATACTCGCCACGCCGCAAATTGAGCCTGGCCAAGCTTCAACTCGATTTGGATTGCATGGGCGCATGATCGCCTCGTATGGAATCTTCTCCATCATAGGCGAGCGGAGTTATTTGGTCTGGCTATTTTCGTCGCTGTCTTTGGGCAGTTCAATGTAAGCCATACCAAAGCGCGTGGACCCAGCCTTCGACTTATCGATTCCGACGAGGCGGAAGCGGGTGGGCCGCCCAGCTCGGAGTTCGTGGCCGCTGGAGGAATCGTCATTGGATCCGGAGTGGATGCCGGCATCCTCGTTGCAGGTAAGGCCGGTGCGCGTCACCGTCAACGAGCCCACCGGATGACCGTGATCGCATTCCAGAACCTGACCATAATGCGACAGCGGCTTGCGATAGAAGTTCAGGACCTGGGCTGAAGAATCGTGGGTCGTGTAGCTGGCCGCCTTCACGACGAAATGCACGCTCCCAAAGCTGAATCCAAGGTCGACCGCGGAGTTGGAATCCTTGTCGTCTGGATCTTTATAGGGTGCGGCACCCGGATACTCCGGTAATCCAATGTCAGCGGCGGTGACGTGGCTGTTGGCGTGGAGCGCGAGGTTGAAATCCGAATCCTTTTTTGAATCCGAATTCTGAGCCACGCAGGCGGCGCTGCAAGCAATGAAAAGGATCGCGGCCAGAATCGTTATGTGGCTTGGGAATATCCGTCGAATCGGCACCATCATCGCTTTCACTCCCATCAAAACCTGTCTCGATGGGAGGTACGTGATGAGCGAGCGCAAAGTTCCGCGGACGTGCCCCGGCTGGAGCAGTCGGCGCATCCACGTCTACTGCGGGCAGGTGTTCGTGAGTTTGCCGCCAAGGTTCTCCTGCTGAATGCTGAGTGTGACATGCGGCTTGCCGTTGCTTTGAGGCCGCGTGACATGAAAAACATAGATCGTGCCGTAGTCCCAGCCCGGCCAGGGCGGCAATAGCGCCGCGCCTTCGCCGTAGGTCTTCAACAGCTGCTTGGCAAAGCTATATAGGTGATCATGTTCCCAGGCAACAAAGACGAGCGAGTGCGCATAGGCGGGCTGCAGCAACGCCTGCTGCAGTTGCCCGATCTGGTCGAACTCAATCTGCGTGTTCACCGGCATGCCGAGGCGAATGGCGGTGGGCTCAATGGTCGCCAGAGGACGGACATAGGAGTAGTGCGGCCCGATATTCCCTTCCTGGATTTCATCGGCGGGATCGGGCGCATAGATTGCTTCCGGCTTGCCATAGCGGGCGATCAACAGGGACGGCAGCGCCAGCGACCGGTTTAATCCTCTGCAGGTTAGCTGGCCGAGACCGGCGGGCGGTTTCTCTCCGTGCCGAATCATCACAATGGTCTCGCCACTGGTATAGAACTGTTGCGCGGCGAGAAACGGAGGGTGTGCGCTGATAGCGCTGAACAAAACAACTGAGAAAAGGAACGGCTTCAGCGGGGCTAGGCGTCGCAATGGCCCCTCCTCGGGAGATATAGCCGACTCTTCCAAAAAGGGTATAGTATGTGCTCGATTCATGAAACCTTCCCGCGGCCAGAACGTCACCTTCTGTAGAAGAGATACGCGTGTGCAGGCTGCTCCTGTGACATGCAAGGAGAAAAGTTTTCCATGGGCTCACTCCGCTTCCTAGGCTCGCTCGTGTTGATTGGGGGATTGGCGACGATTCTGCCCCCCGCCATGTGCACACTGACCGCGCAACAGGCCGGCACCCAACCGGCGGCCGTGAGCCGGCTGGTGGGAGCGGTGGTTTCGGTGAAAGGTCAATCGCTGACCGTCAAGCCTGATTCTGGACCGCCAACCACGGTGACAGTGGCTGATTCGGCGCGCGTTCTGCAGACGATGCCGGGGGCAAAGACGATTGCCGGTGCGACACCGATTCATCTGACGGACTTGGCGGTTGGCGATCGCGTACTGGTCGCTGTGAGGGCCGCTGCAGACGGTTCGGGTCCGACTGCGACTACGGTTATCGCCATGCGCGAGGCTGATATTGCCAAAGAACACCAGGC
>JAJYBW010000371.1 GCA_021778815.1 Acidobacteriota bacterium
CCAGGTATACGTAGAGATAGGATACGCATCCGCTCCAGGAGCATTGGTGATTGACACACGAAAGTCCGCAGGCATCGTCTTGGTGGCGCCGGCAGCCGCAGCTGTCACTGATTTCAGGTCAGCCTTAATGAAGTTGCCGGAGCTATTTTTTACATCGCCATAGAGGATATGATTTTGCACGGCGTAGATCAGTTCGATGTAGCCAATCGAGTTCGGGATTCGCTGAATCAAGCCCGCCACGCCTTCATTTCCCTTGCCGCCCAAGCCAACGGGCCAGTTCACCGAAGTTCCTACACCAATTTTGCTCTTCCACTCCGGGCTCACCTTAGAAAGATAATCCGCCCAAGTATAGGTTGTTCCTGAACCGTCCGAACGATGAATGACAACGATATTGTTGCCGGGCAGTTTCACTCCGGGATTTGGCCCCTGAATCTGCGGGTCATTCCATTTCGTGATTTTTCCCAGGTAGATGCCCGCGATGGCTGCCGGCGTGAACTTCAGCGCAACCGTCACCCCGGGGATGTTGTAGGAGGGCATCGCCGCTCCCAACGCAGTTGGAAAATGCAGAATGGCCGTGCCTCGTTTTTGTTGGGCTTCTGCTAGCTGCGCGTCGGTCATCGGACCGTCGGTCGCGCCAAAATCAACTGTGCCTGCAATTAACTGGCGAATGCCTCCACCGGAACCGATGGACTGATAGTTGACTTCAACGTTGGAATGGAGCGCATGATAGTGACCTGACCAGCTGGAATACAGTGGATTTGCAAAAGTGGAGCCCGCACCTGTCAAAGAAATCTGCTGCGCGAAGACGCTTGCAGTCGTGATCAGGGCCAACGCGAGTAGTCGACGAATCATTGAGAGTCCCTCTTCAATATCGAGATCGAAAGTTTCGAGCGCCATTGCAACATGCCGCTCCTGTGCTTTTCGGAGGCACATCTATCTTCTAAGGCAAACAGGTGAAAATAAGATGAATTTGCTCTCAAATCGTGGGAAATGTTGGGGTTTTTCGCCACGCGGCGAATGGCGCAAAAAGCCAGTTGGCGAGACACGGGCAAAATCGATAGACTGCAGGAGTTCATGCCCATCCCATCCGTAACCCCGACCACTTCTGCTGCCTCCAGACTCGCGCTGAGCGACCTCTCTGCGGACATCCTGCAATCTGAGATTCGTGCCATGTCGGTCGAATGTGATCGGCTCCGCGGCATCAATCTGGCGCAAGGTGTCTGTGACATCGATCCTCCGGCGCCCGTGGTTGAGGCGGCCATGGCTGCAATCCAAAGTGGCCACAATATCTACACGCGCTTGGATGGCATTTTTCAGCTTCGCGCCGAGATTTCTCGAAAATTATCCGACTACAACGGGATTAATAGCGATCCGGAATCGGGCATTCTGGTTACTTCAGGTGCCACGGGAGCATTTCTGGCCACATGCATGGCACTTTTCAACCCCGGCGATGAAGTTCTGCTGTTCGAACCTTTTTACGGCTACCACCGCAATACGCTGCTGTCGCAGCGAGTCACTCCAGTCACCGTGCTGCTGGACGCTCCCCATTGGTCGCTCGACATGGATCGCCTGCAACGCGCAATCACGCCGAAAACAAGGGCGATCGTGATCAATACACCGTGCAACCCATCCGGAAAGGTTTTTCACCGGCAGGAACTGGAGGCAATCGCGCAGGTGGCGGAGAAGCACGATCTCTTTGTCGTTACCGATGAAATCTACGAATATTTTCTCTGCGGAAAGGCGCAACACATCAGCTTTGCTTCACTTCCAGGCATGGCGGAGCGCACCATCACCATTTCCGGATTCTCGAAGACATTCAGCATTACGGGCTGGCGCCTTGGCTATTTGACGGCCGATCCAAAATGGATTCCAGCCATTGGATATTTCCACGATATCGCCTACGTGTGTGCCCCTTCGCCGCTGCAATACGGCGCGGTGGCGGGTCTGATGGAGTTGCCTAGCGACTATTACATCGAACTGGCCAAGGAATATGAACAGAAGCGCGACGAACTGGTCGAAGCGCTGGTTGCCGCCGGCATGACGCCGTCAATTCCAGACGGTGCGTACTACATTCTGGCCGACGCATCGCGGCTCTCTGGCGCGACCGCGAAAGAACGCGCGCGAAACCTTCTGGCCCGAACCGGCGTCGCGGCGATTGCTGGGACCGCATTCTTTACCGAAGGGCGAGGGGAAGATCTGCTGCGATTCTGCTATGCGAAGAAGCCGAAGGACTTAACCGAAGCCTGCCAACGGCTACGATCCTTGGCCTAAGCGGCGTCTGAGAGTCTCACCGCTTCCCAGCAACGGGCGAAGAACATATGAAGGCAGCCTTTTTCGCAACCTCACGCTACCCCTCCAATCGCCGTCAATGACAAGAGCCGAAGGCGATTGAGAGCGCGCTCTTGCAGCGCATTCGCCATCATCTAATTGTTGCCATGTTGGTTCCCTCCTGCGACATTGACATTCCAGTACACAATACGTTTGCTATGATGGCTGCACTTCAGTACTCATTTCCCTGGTTACCAAGGTGGTTGCGATGCAGATTCTTTACGGTACTGCCATGACGGCAATCTTCATGTTATGCCTCGTCTTACTTTGGACCGCCCGCAGAATCTTGCGGTCTTCCCCCCTGACAAGTGGTGAGCTATCCCTGGGTCGCCTCCATGAAATGACCGAACGAAGTGATTTCTCCACTGAAACCGACTATGCAGAAATCGCGCAGTTCGACCTTGAACCGGAAGTTGCCGAAATCAGTACGAGTCTCCTCGACCCAGTCACCCTGAAGATGATGGCGTCTGCGAGCCGTGTTGCAAACGAGCCGATGTCTGCGCCAATCCAATCCGAGACTCTGGAGCCAATACAGGCACTCTTAGAGACGCCGTCGGTCCCGCAAATGGAAGTGCTTGTCGAGGCTGCCGACGTAGTGGCTGAACCAGAAGCAAAGCGCGCGGGACGTTTCGCGAAGCATCTGCCGCATGGATATAACTACATGCTGGAAGGCCTGCTGCTGGGAGTGTCGGTGTTCGTTCTGATTCGCACGCAGCGAAGCAGCTGGCGGTATCAGCGCTCACTGCAGTCGTCCGATCAGGTCGCCTAAATCGGCGCACACCGAGGCTTGCTTGTCGGCGGCACACTACCGATTTAATGTTGCTTCATGTTGAAAAATCGCTCGGTGCCGACGGATACCGTGCTGCCGCGCATCTTGTATCGCGATGTTGCGGAAGCAACGGCGTGGCTGACACGAGTCTTTGGATTTCGCGAGCATTATCACCACGGCAATGATGCCGGTCCCATCAGTGGCGCGCAAATGCATCTGGGGGACGCGTGGGTGATGTTGAAACGCGCATCGGCGGGTTGATCCGTACCTGCAGATCTCGGCTACGGAACACTAAGCCTCACCATAATTTTCGATGATGTCGAGGCTCACTTCGAACGATCGAAATTGCAGGGCACCACAACCGTGGAAGACCTCCACGAGACGAGCGATGGCGAACTGCAATACGGCGTGATCGACCTGGATGGACACCG
>JAJYBW010000372.1 GCA_021778815.1 Acidobacteriota bacterium
CGCGGTTTCTGCAAATCCGCGGTAGACATGTGCAGACGACGGTGTCACATTGTCATCCTGCTTCTGTTCCAGTGCGGATGCCATTTGCTCTGGTGTCGTGCCAGTGACGAGGACGCGATGCGCAAAGTGAGCGCGTCCGCAATTCGCAGTAAAGCAAAAGTCCGGCAACGCGCTTGCCTCGACCGCTCGCAGCGCTTTGCCATAGCGCGCGCACAGAACATCCAGCGCCGTCCTGGTTCTGGCCGAGATGGTGAGAGCGTGGACCGGACGTTCGTGTTCGTCAGGAACAAACTGTCGCGTGGGAGCCTCTTGCAGAATGACGTGCGCATTGGTCCCGCTAAAGCCGAAGGAACTGACGCCTGCGAAGCGATGTCCGTCGCGCGCCTCCCATGCTGCCAGCAGTGTGGGAACGGTGATCGGCAAGTGGTCCCACTGGATGTGAGAATTTCTGTTCTTCAGGTGAAGGCTTGGCGGAATGGCCTGGTGCTCGAGCGCCAGCGCAACCTTCAGCAATCCAGCGATCCCGCTGGCACCCTCCAGATGACCGATGTTCGTCTTTACAGACCCAATGGGAAGAGGATCGTCTGCAGTTCGCTCCGCCGCCACCGTCGATGCCAGCGTTTCCACTTCGATAGGATCGCCCAGCGATGTGCCCGTACCGTGTGCCTCGACATAGCCGATCTCCGCAGCACTCACCTGGGAAGCTGCCAGCGCTGCACGAATGACTGCGGCCTGCACCGGCCCATTCGGCGCGGTCAGTCCGCCACTGTGTCCATCGTGATTCACGGCAGATCCACGAATCACAGCCAGCACACGATCGCCGTCTGCTATTGCTTGCGCAAGGTGTTTCAAGACAACGACGCCGCATCCCTCACTGCGCACATACCCGTCGGCGGCATCATCGAAGGTCTTGCAGCGGCCGTCGCGCGCCATCATGTGCGCTTTGGAAAGAGCGATGTTCGATTCAGGAGAGAGAATCAGATTCACCCCACCCGCCAGGGCGAGTTTGCATTCTCCGGCACGCAGGCTGGCGCAGGCAAGATGCACCGCTACCAGCGAAGAGGAACAGGAGGTATCAATGGCGAGCGACGGCCCATGCACGCCGAGTACATAGGAGAGACGCCCTGCGACCATGGCAGGCGAGTTGCCGGACCCGGTGTAGGCATCGATATTGTCGAGATCGTCCAGGGCTGCGCGACCATAATCATGGTTTGCGATTCCCAGGTAAATTCCGACCGCAGCGCCTTGCAACGCCGCCGGAGAATAGCCGGAATTCTCGAGAGCTTCCCATGCCACTTCCAGCGCCAGGCGATGCTGCGGATCCATAGCGGCCGCTTCGCGCGGAGAGATGCCAAAGAACGCTGCATCAAACAAATCCACTCCGCTTAAGAATCCGCCGTGCTGCGTATACATGCAGCCGGGAGCGTCTGCATCCGGGTTGAAATACGCCCGCCAATCCCATCGTTCGCGAGGAATCTCCGTGATGGCATCACGACCCTCTGCCAGCAGATTCCAGAAAGAGTCTGCATCGGTTGCACCGCCCGGGAATCGGATTCCCGCGCCAACGATCGCAATGGGCGAGTGTTGCGATGACTCCAGCTCCTCCACGCGGGTGCGCAGCGCGCGGATCTCGTGCAACGCACGTTTGACCGGGGAGAGTTCCGCAGCAGCGTCGGAAGTTTGCCGAGGATCAGGCATTCGCTTTTCCCCTTCCAACGCCATCGAGTTCCTGAACCAGCAGCAGTTCGGCCTCTTCCTCCGTCATGGATTGCAATTCATCTGTGGCAGGTGCTGTTGAGTGCGACCCCAGTGCGTCCGTCACTGGTGCAATGGATGACTTCAACCTTTCCGCCAAGTGCGGCACCAGCTGGTTCACTGATGGATAGTCGAACAAAAGTCCAGCCGCCAGGGGAATGCCCAGCGATTGGGAGAGATCATTCCTCATTTCGAGGGCCATCAAGGAATCAAGTCCCAACTCCTGCAAAACGACATTGTCGGAAATGTTTGCCGATTCGCGCAGGCCCAGCGCGCGGCGCGCACACACTTTGATGTGCGCCGACAAAAGAAATTGCCATTCGAATTCTGGTGTGGAGCGAAGGGCTGCGAGAATGTCGTTCAGCGGCGGAACAACGCCGGTGGATTGTATTTCGGGTTGAACAGGTACTGCCGACCGCACCTCCGAGAAAAATGGCATATCTCCGCGGGCAGGTGTCGCATTCAAATATTTTTCCCAGTCGAGATCCATAATGGCGACCTGGGTATCGCCCGTTTCGATCGACTGCTGCAGCGCCGACAATGCGGCGCTGGGTTGCATGGGACTTGCGCCTTGCCGCTTCCAGCGGGCCGATTGCTCTGGAGTCAGCCGCGCGGCCATACCAGCCGACGCCCATGCTCCCCAGTTCACGCTGAGTGTTGCCGTGCCGCGGCTGGCACGGTGGTGCGACAGAGCATCAAGAAACGCGTTCCCGGCGGCATAACTTCCCTGTCCTGGCGAGCCGAGAATCGAGGCAGCCGAAGAGAAAAAAACCATCAGTTCGACAGAGTCTGGCTGCGTCAGATGATGGAGATTCCACGCGCCGCGAATTTTCGGCGAGGTGGTCTGGCAGTAGCCGCTCCAGGTCTCTTTGCTCAGGACTGTATCCTGCAAAACTCCTGCCGCATGAAATACCGCTCGCAATGGCGGACCAGTCGCGCGGATGCGCTGCAACAGGGCTTGCACTTCTGTCGCGGATGAAACGTCAAGCCGCTCCACAGAGACCTCGGCGCCGTTCTTTCTCAGCTCCGCGATTACGGCATTGTTGTCCTGGTCCCCGACGCTGCGCCCTGCGAGCACAATGTTGCCAGCTCCTTGCAACATCAGCCATTGTGCCAGTTCTATCCCCAGCGCTCCCAGCCCTCCAGTGATCAGCACTGTGCCTTGCGATACGATGTCGCGGATATTACGGTGAGTGCCGTTGCCCCCGATTCCCAGAACGATCTTGCCGATGTGGCGCGCCTGGGCCATGGTGCGGAAAGCATGGGTCGCATCAGCGAATGAGTAGAGTGTTGTGGGTAGCGGCAGCAATTCTCCGGATGAGAAGCGCGCCATCAACGATTGCAACATGGTCGCGATGAGTTGTGGTTCCTGCAAAGCGATTTCGCCGAGATCGAACGGAAGATAGCGAATCTGTTTTCCCAGCTCCGCCACCTCTTCAGGAGTCCACAAATCGCGTTTTCCCACTTCAAGAAAGCACCCGCCTTTGGCAACGGTGTCCAGGCTGGCTCGAATAAATTCGCCCGCGAGAGAATTCAACACTACGTCGACGCCCTCTCCGTTTGTTGCCTGCAGCAGTTCATCGCGGAACTCGAGTGAGCGTGAGTCGAAAACATGCTGCACGCCCAGCTGTCGCAGATAGGCACGCTTTTCCGGGCTGCCGGCAGTGGCAAACACCTGCGCACCCGCTCGAATCGCCAATTGCACGGCGGCAAGGCCGAGCCCTCCAGCCGCAGCATGAATCAAAATG
>JAJYBW010000373.1 GCA_021778815.1 Acidobacteriota bacterium
GCTCCTCGGTCCGTAGCAACCGCGGGTCCGAGATGCTGTGATCAATCAATTGCCCTAGATTGCCCCTGAGTGCCCCGCGTGTAACAGAATTTCGCACCCGGATCGCACTTGGTCATCCAGAAGCACCTAATTCGCTGATCTGTCGAGAAATCCCTATGGGTTCGATTCCCATCACCCGCTCCATTCCAGGACAACCTCAGGCAAGCTGCGGCAACAGCCGCCGCCTCAATTTTCTGATTGCTTGGGTGATTCCGTCGGTACTGGGCCGCCGCGCAAACCCCGTTCATTGCCCTGGATTGCCTCAGAGTGCCCCAGCTTTCGCACGGAAATTCGCACTTGGGGTCGATCATGGAGCTTCGGGTCTGAACTTGATCCGGCTCGAATAGCCCTCAGCACTCCATCAAACGACAATCAACTCGGAGGAGTTTCCGTAGTCGGTCAGATGCGGTCTTTGGAGCGGCGGGATAGAATTCCCCGAAGCGGACGTTCGGCGAATTCAGCAAGGCCTTCGAGACCTCTCATGCCTCATTCAGCGTACGGCAAGGACTCATGAACCGAAAAAAGCCGATCGCGATAATCTTGAACCTGTGCGGTCTTGCGGGACTCTGCATAAGTGCACCTAGCGCCCAAGCAAAGTCTCCCCCCACCGTCTCCATTTGTTCACGGTTGGTCGCGCAACTACACGCGTCCCCTGCAACAGTGCTGAACGAAAACACGATGCTGCCGCCGTGGGTCGTCAATGCATCGCCCTACCCCGCGCAAAGGGATCCGGCGTACCGCCACCTTCCGCGAGATTGGCGCACTATGGGAGGCGGAGGGGCGTCGCCACCGACCATCGAATCCCTGCCGGGGACTGCGCTTTCGATGGTCAGCGAGTTTTCCGGGTCATTAGACTGCCTGGGGTATCAGTTCTTCGAGCGCAAGCGGGAAGGCGCGGTGCAGTTGCTCGGCTCTCCGCCAATTCAATCCGACCTATGTGAACGCGACGGTACGTCGGGCAGTCTTGCAACCGTATTGGGAAAGCCTGCGTTCATCGTATACGGATCAGACAATCCAGACATTAATGGCCCGCGTTTGAACATCTTTCCCTGGAAAGGTACGTCCTGGGGCCCGGTCTGTCATGTGTCAATTCAATGGATGTATAGGTACCCGGTGAGACTGCGGTACTGCGGCTCGGATCGCGCGGTCTGCGCCGCGGCGAGTAAGGTTGCGCCTGCTGTCGATCGTCGCTATGAAAGGTATTGGGCGGAACAGAACAGAGATTTCAACGAGATCGGAACATTTTCCTTCCGAGGGTTCCGGTTCCAGGACACGGTGACCGTACAGGGACGTGCGCTTGTGGCTCGTGCGCGCCACATCGCGATGTCCAGGGTTACCGCAGCGGAGAGCCACCGCCCCACCTCCTGGGTTCGTACCCAGCTTTCCGTGGAAGTGGCGTTGTTTTCGTTGCGCCTTGGTGGCAAATTGTATGTCGCCTCGGCGACTAACGGCACAAGCCTGATACGCTGGATTGTGCCGCCCGCAAAGGGGTATTTCGATGACATCGGGGGCAACCCGCCCGCAGCCAACGGTTCGCTGCTGGTCGTGTATCAGGCCCCGCGCGCTCGCAGCCATCAGTTAGTTCCGCTGGCTGTATTAACCGTGCATTCGCGAGTGCGCGGTATAAAGTCGATTGAAGCGGGTGATGGCTACGGGCCGTGGTGACCGGCAGTGTAGCGGGTGCACTTCCCATTCCACAGACGGCTGGCGACGCCATCGCGTCCGCCACATAGCCGCCGTTCGGTCGGACCGCTTCGGGTCGTTTTAGTACTTTGTCCGCACTGCGACCACCTTGACCGCACAAAATGATGAATGCGCAAGTCAGGAATGCCTTTTGCGCTTCCGCGGCATTGACTTGCGAATCGCGGAAAGGAAATCACCTGTCGCCAGAGAACTCAGCGGCATGACACGGACTTGCGAATTCAAGTCATATGCGCGTGAGCCCGGGTAAAGAACCATCAATCGATCCAGTCCGAGATCAGCGATGGCAATTCGCATCGACGGTGTGATGCTTGGCGCGTCACTGCGTTTGATCTCGATACCCAGGCGGCGACCATCTTTGAACAGAAGTAGGTCGAGTTCAGCGCCCTGATGTGTCGCCCAGAAGTATGCCTGCTCAGGCTCAAGCACGCTGAGCACTTCCTCGACGGCATATCCCTCCCAAGATGCACCACTCTTCGGATGGGATAGCAGATCTCGCTCACTCCGAATGCCGAGCAGCGTATGCATCAGGCCGCTATCGCGCACGTATACCTTCGGCGCCTTGACCTGGCGTTTGCTCAAATTTTCATGCCACGGCTGCAGCTGCCTTACAACGAGCAGGCCCGTGAACAGATCAAGGTAGCGCCGCACCGTCGATTCGCCGATGCCCAGCGACCGGGCAGGATCAGCGGCATTCCAGATTCCCCCATGACTGTGCGCCACCATGGTCCAGAAGCGAAGCAGAGCTGAAGCTGGAATTGTGATGCCGAGCTGGGGCAAATCTCGCTCTAGAAACGTCTGGATAAACTGCTGTCGCCAAGCAAAGCTGTCTGCATTCGTTCGGGCGAGGAAGGAAAGTGGGAATCCTCCCCTGTGCCAATGGCGGGCAAGAGCCCGAGGACCAAGCTCATCGAGGCTGAACCCTGCAACAGGAATCGTCTCGATTCGACCGGCGAGAGTTTCTGAAGACTGCCGGAGGAGCTCAGGTGATGCGCTGCCGAGAATCAGAAATCGCGCAGGCAGCGGCTTTCGGTCGGCCAGTACGCGGAGCACCGGAAAGAGATCGGGCCGGTGCTGAATCTCATCGATGACGACAACGCCACGGAGGCCCTGGAGAGCCGTCATGGGCTCGGCGAGAAGTACGCGACTTGTCGGATCCTCTAGGTCGAAATAGTTGCCGGTTCCATTTGGCACAATCTGCCGCGCCAGCGTAGTCTTCCCGCTCTGTCGCGGACCGATCAGCGCAACAATACGGCTACGTTTGAGTCCACGCCGTATCTGGTCAAGTAACCGAGGGCGTTCCAGCATGCAATCACGTTATCATGAATTTCCGTCAGCGACTGCTGGAATTTCGTGGTATGTCCGGAACAGCACCTCAATCTCTGGCTCAGACATACGGATTGAGATCAGGAAAGCCGAATCGGGAATTCGAAATCGCGGCTAAAGCACGCAGTCCTGGTCGCCGTCGGAGTGGGCCTTGGAGTACTCCGGGATTGCCACAGGTTGCCTCGAAGTGCCCCACATACCGCGAGATCTCGCACTTGAATCGCACTTGCTTCTCCGAGCGCACGTAATGCATTGATGTTTATGGACCAGCATATGGGTTCGATTCCCATCACCCGCTCCATCTCCACGCAATGCCAGGCAAGCTGCGGCAACAGCGGCGTCGGCAAATTTCTGATGGCTTGGGAAATTCCATGATCAAAGCCCGATCGGGCTGGCCCGTGTCGTTGCCGCGGATTGCCGGGCCTCG
>JAJYBW010000374.1 GCA_021778815.1 Acidobacteriota bacterium
ATTGGGGAACGAGCGAAAGAACGGATACACGGCTGCCTGAGCTGCAAGTAGAAAGATCCCAAGCCTTGGTACCCGGGAGGGGCTTTCCGTCAACTCCAGAATGCCTGCCTGCAGAAAAACGTATGCGAGCAGGATCAACGTATTGGGAATGATGACGACAAGACCACTGGATACATCGGGACGGAGAGAAAAGAGGATAGCTGCAATGGAGCCGGCCGCGAATGCTCCGCATAACCAGTCCAGTCCCTTAAAAAAGGGATTAGTGAGACGGACGACTGCAAGCCCGATACATCCACCGAAGAACAGGATGGAAGAAATAACCAAAATCGCGCGAGTCTGCATAGATCACCAGGACAGAAGGAAAAACAATACTTCAAGAAAAAATTGCGTTCTAAGGCTGTTAGGTAGTGCCAAAGTGTATCGTTTCGCCACCGATCCAGGCAAGAAAAACCAGCGCTGCACATAAGTAGTTGTTTTTCATTATGTTGCGAGCCGTTCAGCGCGAGCGGGCGGTCGTGATTTTTGTCCGCTCGGACGAACTAATGCAGCAGGTACCCCGGATTGCTGCGAAAGAAACGGGTACTGCCTGAACCGCGATTGTCGCGCAGCTCGCCGCAGCGCGCGAAACTGGGTGAGGGGATAGACTGGTTCGTCAGCGAGTGACAACTATGGCGAAGAAGAGAATGCTTTCCGAGCAGCAGATTCATTTGATCGCGAAGGCGCTGGCCGATCCGCGACGGCATGAGATTTTGCAGCAGATTGGCGCTTGCAAAGACACGGCCTCCTGCGCCGACATTCGAGAATTTCAGCCGGTCACCGCCGCTACGCTGTCCCACCACATGAAGGAGCTGGAGAATGCCGGCCTGATCAAAATCACCCGCGAAGGCAAATTTGCTCGCATGGAGCTGCAGCGTGACGCGCTGAAGGGCTACCTGGCCCATTTGAAGAAAATTTAATCAGCTTTGCGTAATCTCCGCGATGCGGAGATTACGCAATCCCACCCTGGCTGCGCCAGGATGGGCACCCGATGACATTTCGCCATCGACGGAAATGCTTTGGAGGGAGTTCTCCATCCCACTCAAGCCAACCCGTTCGACTTCGCTCGGCGTGGGCTTGAATGGGGCACCCATGACATTCTTTATCGCGAAAAACATGCATCCTCCCGGCATTTACTCCATCAATTAGACAGTTATCGAACTGTCGAAGTAAGACAGGTCAATGGGAGAGGTTGATGAGCAAACTGAAGAATAAAGTTGCGGTGGTGACGGGCGCATCCAAGGGAATTGGCGCGGGAATTGCCAAGGCATTGGCGGCCGAGGGCGCTGCCGTAGTGGTGAATTATGCATCCAGCAAAGAAGGCGCGGACCGCGTTGTGGCCGAGATCACGTCCAAAGGCGGCAAAGCTGTGGCGGTGCAGGGTGACGTGGCCAAGGCGGCGGATGTGGCTCGGCTCTTTGCGGAGACGAAGAAGCAGTTCGGCACGCTGGACGTGCTGGTGAACAATGCGGGGGTGTACGAGTTTGCGCCGCTCGAAGCGGTGACGGAGGAGAATTTTCATCGATTGTTCAATACAAACGTGCTGGGATTGCTGCTGGCGACGCAGCAGGCGGCGAAGCTGTTTGGGCCGGAGGGTGGCAGCGTAATTAATATTGGCTCCGCGGTGAGCCGGATCACCCCGCCTGGCTCTGCCGTTTACACTGCGACCAAAGGCGCCGTGGATGCGGTGACCGGCGTGCTGGCGCGCGAACTGGGTCCGAAGAAGATTCGGGTGAACTCCATCAATCCTGGCATCGTCGAAACGGAGGGCGCGCATGCCGGGGGCTTTATCGGCAGCGAGTTCGAAAAAGGAGCCATTGCGCAAACTCCGCTGGGACGCATTGGGCAGCCGGGTGACATCGCCTCGCTGGCAGTTTTTCTAGCCACGGCTGATGCAGGCTGGCTGACGGGCGAGACGCTGCTGGCTTCCGGCGGTCTGCGTTAAATAAAAAAAGGGGCCGCCACGCGCAGCCCCTTCGCAGCACAGTTTCGATCGGCGAGGCGACTACTTGGGTCGCGTCGCACTCGTCATCGGTAAGCCAGTATCGTAATCCAACTCGCGGGGCAGATAGCCGTCGTTTTCTCTTTGCCGGGTCATGCCGGCATTTTTCCATGTCTCGGGAAACTCCGGCCGCCAGGGGCGATGGCCCCAGTAGTAGCCGCGGAAAGGATCGCGCGACACGTTCATCCAGTTCAGCAGTTTGTCGTGCAATTGATTTCGAATGGCGGCGTGTTCGGCGGAATCGATGAGGTTGTTGAGTTCGCCGGGATCCGTTTCCAGATCGTACAGCTCATCCGTGGTGACCAGGTGAATCGACAGCTTATAGCGATCGTTGCGAACGCAGCGGATGGGCTGGTAGGCGCCAAATCCATCGTGGTCGACTTCGTACCGTCCCCATTCAATAAAGATTTCTGAGTGCGGCGCGACGGAGGGATCGCGAAATGTTGCGAGCATGGTCGTGCCTTCCATCGTCTTTGGAACCTGCAGGCCAAAATAATCCATGATGGTTCCACTCAGGTCGATGTGCGAAGCCAGGTGTGGACAGACTGCACCCTCCGGCGCGACTCCGGGCCACTTGACGATATAAGGAATTCTCGTGATCTCCTCATACATCGCCGGACCCTTGTCCTGCAGGCGATGCGACTCAAGAAACACACCATGATCGGCAGTGTAGAGCACCATCGCATCCGGCGCGCTCACCTCCATCTCCTTCATCACGCGACCAATTTCGTCATCGACAAAAGTGTGCGAGCCGAAGAACTGATGCGCCTCAATTTGTGGCTGTTTGCGATGCAACGATCCCAGACTATCCGCCCAGATTCTCTGCTCGGCAGGCTTGGTCGTCAGCGGATCGTCTACGTTCGCGCTACTCGGAAAAATGAATCCGCGATAGCTGTCGGAATATTCTTTCGGGCAAAGGCACGGTCCGTGCGGTTCATCGAACGCCAGCACCAGCAGATAATCCTGACCCTTATGCTTGGAGAGGAAATCGATGGCGCGGTTGGCGCAGCGATGTCCGTAGCACATATCAGCAGTCCACGCAGGATCGTTGCCCGTACTCGATTGTCGCGATCGCACGCGGTCCGCGGGCGACAACTCCATCAAGTAGTCGCGCATGTCATACCAGTACGCAGGGTCCCAACCCGGTGCTGGCCGACCGGTGCCGAAATAATCGAAACCGTCACAGTGCCATTTGCCAACAAAGGCCGCATGCACGCCGCGATCATGCAGATGCTGGCCCAGCGTATGCACCGTATCGCCCAGCGGCATGCTGTTTCCCCACACGCCGTTGGTGTGCGGAAATAATCCCGTCCAAATAGCGGATCGTGCCGGCGCACAGACCGGCTGGCAATTGTAGGCCTTCTCGAAACGAATGCCTTGCGAGGCGAGGCGATCGAGGTTCGGCGTCCGCAACCCTGTATTCCGGTAGCAGTTCAG
>JAJYBW010000375.1 GCA_021778815.1 Acidobacteriota bacterium
TAATGCCCGATCGATCGTCAGCAACAGGCGCACGCCACGTCGCGCCGCCTGTTACACCCGCCGAACTAGCCCGCACCCGAGAACCCTTTATGATGGAAGGTAACAATTAAGAATGTTTTGGGAGCAAGACTTCTTGGCAAAGTATCGGCAGCATGTGTTTGTATGCATCAACCAGCGCGAACCCGGCAGCCCTCGGCCCAGCTGTAATGCCGATGGCAAGTCGCACTTGCAGGTGCGCTTCAAGCAGGCCGTCGATGCCGCGGGCCTGAAAGGGAGTGTCCGCGTCAACAAGGCCGGCTGCCTCGACCAGTGCGAACATGGGCCCACCGTGGTCGTCTATCCGGAAGCCGTCTGGTATGGGCATGTCTCTGAAACCGATGTGGATGAAATTGTTGCCTCGCATCTGGTGGCGGGGTGCCCTGTCCAGAGACTGCTGCTGGCCGAAGGCTGCATCAACACCGGATCCTGCGAGCATCGGCCTCCCAAGACCTGAAAACTGTTGCGGCTGCAATCTCGAGCCGCTCGCTGTGCTATATTCCGAGGGGAACAATGAATTTCTCAAGAGATTATGTTGGATATTTAGGCCGGCGCACCATCAAGCATCTCATCGATGTCAAGATGATCCAGACCGATAAAGTTGAGGTCTTGAACACCCGCGTACAGGCTGCCCTGATTGATGAATTGATGCTGGAGGATCGCATCAACGACGAGGTTCGCCTGATCCTCGAAGCCTACCAGGAAGAAATGCGCCGCACTGGCGCCAGCTACCAGGAAATGTTCAAGAAAATCAAGCAGGAACTCGCCCGCAAATATAAGGCGGTGCTATGAGGATTTCCGACGACAAGTTGAACAAACTGGCGCACGTGATTGCCGATACTTTGGCGGAGACCGATGAGTGCGAATTCCACGAAGACCGCAACACCATCCGTCAGGAATCGCGCAAAATGCTGGCAAAGCTGTTTTCAGAAGAGATGAAGATCGACCAGGCGGCGCGCCTGAAAGTCTCATCGCATAAGAAAAATATTCCTGAAGGCAGCCAGGAGTGGGAAATCCTGTATCGCAAGTACTACCAGGAAGAAGTGAAGAAACTCGGTCTCTAGCCCTGTTTCGATCCGGCTGCCGTCGCTTCGGCTTGGACTCCCGCCTCCCGCGAATCAGATAAAATCTTGTTCCGGAGGTCCCTCATGGCCGATCAAGCGGAAGGCATTGTCAGCCTTCCAACCCACGCTTCCGTCGATGAAACAATTTCCCGCCTGCAATCGATGCTGCAGGAAAAGGGCGTCCAGATCTTCGCGCTGATTGATCACAGCGGAGAAGCCAAGCGCGCCGGTATCGACATGCGTTCCACCAAGCTGCTGATTTTCGGCAGTCCCAAGGCTGGCACACCGCTCATGCTAGCGTCGCCATCCATCGCCATCGATCTGCCGCTCAAGCTGTTGGTGTGGGAAGACGCCGGCGGTCAAGTCTGGATCTCCTACAACACGCCGGAGTATCTGCAAAAGCGGCATGCGTTACCGCAGAACTTATCCGACGCGCTGGGTGCTGTGGAAGCGCTCGCGAAGAACGCGGCAAAATAGCTGCAGCGCGATATCCGTATGGGAGAAGCGAGTGAGCCTGCAGTACTTGGCTACTGCACGGTAAAGTCCTGTTGCAGTGGAACATTCTCCGACGAATCCCCAACGTACACGACAAACTTGCCTGGATCCACTTTCCATCCGTGCGTCGTCGTGTCCCAATAGGCCAGCGAACGCTTGTCCAGCGTCACGGTCACAGGGTGCGTTTCTCCTGGGTGCAGCATGACGCGAGAAAATCCCTTCAGCTCCATCTTCGGCCGCTTGACCGTTGCCGATGGATCGCCGACATACACCTGCGCTACCTCCGCACCCGCAACCTGCCCGATATTTTTCACGTCGAACCGGACGGTTATCGGTCCATTTGGACTAGGCGTCTGCGGCGAGACTGAAAGATTACTGAACGCAAAATTCGTGTACGACAAGCCAAATCCAAAAGGAAAAAGCGGCTTTACATTGCTGGTAAGGTAGTAGCGATATCCGACGAAAACGCCTTCACTGTATTTGATGTCGCGCGTCCCGGGAATCTCATAATAGGTCTTGTAGGTTGGGTTGTCTTCAATCCGCCTCTCCCAACTGATCGGCAGCTTGCCGGATGGATTGATCTCCCCAAACAGGAGTTTCGCCAGCGCCGTGCCTGCTTCCTGGCCGCCGTACCAGGTCTGCAGCAACGCCGGAGTGCGATCGATCCAGTCCTCTGTGGCCACGCTGCCGCCCGCCGTCAGCACCACAACAGTTTTAGGATTGGCTGCCGTCACTTCTCGAATCAACTCCTCCTGTCCGAACGGAAGTTGATAGGTGCGGTCCCGTCCCTCCGACTCTGTCGCGGGACTAAAACCTACCGACAGCACCACCGCATCGGCCATCTTTGCCAGTTGGATCGCCGCCGGATCAACCAGCTTATCCTGCGCAATGATGCCCAGCGACGGCGTGTTGTTCGGCCTTCCCGGAAAATAATTGAACTGTACCAGTACCGGCTTTCCGGCTTCCATCGTCACGTTTGCCGACTGCAGCTCGCCGCCTTCTCCCTGAACTTCAGCGAATAAATTTTTGCCGTTGATCAAAATCTCGTCATGGTCGCGTCGCTGGTCCTCCGCCACCACCGTATAAACTCCCGAAGTTTGCGGAATAAAATATCCATGCCATTCCACGCGACGCGGTGTCTTGGTCTGCTGGCTCAACCACGAACTGGCGACATGGTCCACAATTTCATCGACGGTGGAAAATAGTCGATCGTTGGCTGACAGGACATATTCATCCCGCTTCAGGCCGGTATGCTGACAGGCCGCATCGGTGCACCACTTCGTGTTCTTAAATACATCTTCCGGCTTCATCACTCCAGAATTCCAAAGCACATTCACGCCGGGATGTAGGCCGTTGCTCATCCCCGTCATCAAACTCACGGGAGCAAACGCCGTCACCTCGGAGCTGCCCCCCGCGCCCGGCACAGCGGGGTATGCGTCCGGCCCTAGCACCGCCAGCGTATGAATTGTATTGCGGTCCAGTGGCAACAGATGGTTTTCGTTCTTCAGCAGAACTGCTCCCTCTTCCGCCGACTGCAGCGCGATTGCATCCCCGTGCTGGTTGTAGAGAGAAATGCTGGGGTCAAGCTGATCGCGATCAAGAAATTCAAACTGCATCGCCGTCCGAAGTATCCGCCGAACCTTCTGGTCGATCGTGGCCTCCGTGACCTGACCGCCCTTGATCGCCGGCAGCAACGTCGCGGCCGTCATGTATTTCGCATCCGGCATTTCCAGATCCAGTCCGGCATTCGCGTCCGCAATCCCGTCATGCGCCGCGCCCCAGTCCGACATCAAAATGCCGCGAAATCCCCAGTCCTTGCGCAACACCTGAATATTCAGGAACGCATTTTGTGTGGCGTGCTCGCCGTTGATCAGA
>JAJYBW010000376.1 GCA_021778815.1 Acidobacteriota bacterium
AATACCTGGATGGCTCCGTGCCGTGCTCAACGTCATCGCCATCGCTGGCGTCGGAGCGACGCTGATGGGATGGGTTGAGCACCACCTCGGAATCGGCATCCTTATATGCGCTTTGCTCTATCTTCTATGGGAAATCGCACCTTGGATAACGAGTCAATTGCACAGGAGGCCTATTGTGTCTTTAATTGCTTTCATAGTCGTTGGCGCGTTTGTTGGGGCCGGAGCGTGGGGCATTTGGAAAAACGTGACTAAGACATCCTCTAAACCGCTCACGGGACCACTTCTCCTCGATCCAGCGATAGAATGGCAGACGCCTGCCCCGATTTTCGCGGGAACTCCTCTTTCCGATAAGCAGTTAAACGCCAAGGCGGATACAGATGGAACCTATGTCTATACCCCCGATATCGGCAGCATCCTCCCTGTAGGCACACATACTCTGGCGCTCAGCTTTACTCCGACTGATACTACCAAATACGCCTCAGCGACGAAGAGTATTTATCTCGTCGTAAATCCTGCGGCCATAAAACCACCTACCTTCCCCCAGAAGGATGCAGACGGCCTAGATCCTGAAGATATCAAGGTAGTAGTTTGCCAGACCGAACTTGCGCTCAATAAAGTCGTAGTGCCTTTGGATAAATTCGACGGCCCTGCAGAGTGCAGAGTGAGAATCTCTAGCAATTCGAAAATAGAATTAAAAAATTCTCTTCTCAGGATCTACATGATCCCCATAGACGTTAAGATCGACACCGTGCCTCCGGCTATGACGCTGCCGCGCGCCGGCGGGTCAATGGATGATTATTTTTATCAACTACCAATTACCCAAACACTGGTTAGGGATGGGGACGCGTTTACCATTGTCGTCAAGCTGCCACGGCTTCCGAGGAGATATGAGATTCAAATAAAGATTCTAAAAGATGATGGTCATCTACTCGGACCCTGGAATATCACGATAATTCCCATTCATGAAACCGACAGTTAGCGGCCCGCACATCGTGCGCTGACTCACCCGTATACCCTCTCGCGTCACTCCGTCAAATCCCAAAAACTCTTCTTGCAAATTCGCCTTTCATTCGCTAGACTGGCGGCACCATGGCAATCACCAAGCGTCAAAAAGAAGTCCTGGATTTTATTCGGAATTTCGTCGAGCGCTGCGGCTACTCTCCCTCCTTTGAAGAGATTGCTTCCGGGCTCGATCTGAGTTCCCTCGCCACCGTTCACAAACACATCTCCAATCTGGAACGGAAGGGCCTCCTCAACCGCGCCCATAATCGCAGCCGCTCCATCGATCTGACGCCCGACCGCAAGCCCGCCACCATGCAGGATATTCCGCTGATGGGCCGCATTGCCGCCGGTCGCCCGTTGGAGGCGATGGAATATCGCGACAGCCTCTCGCTCAATGACATCGTCGACAACAAGGCCGTCTTCGCGCTCGAAGTCAGCGGCGAGTCCATGCGCGACGACCATATTATGAATGGCGACTACGTGCTGGTGGAAAAAGCCCAGACCGCCCGCCAGGGAGAAATTGTCGTCGCCCTGGTCGACGGCAGCGAGACCACCCTGAAGCACTATTTTCTGGAGGGCGACACGGTTCGCCTCCAGCCGGCAAACTCCGAGATGGAACCGATTTTCGTTCCCGCCGCCCAGGTCGCCATCCAGGGACGCGTGCTCGCCATTATCCGCAAATTTGCGTAGCAAGGGCCTGTCATTCTGAGCGTAGCGAAGAATCCAGAGGGTCTCGGTGCCGAAAGAGTTCTGTCGACTCCCTACCCCAATGATTGCGAATGATGCTGTGAAGAAGACAGTATGCCAGCAAGCCCGACCGCGCAGCTTCGAGCGTTCCTCGCCAAATTCTCGCCAGAGATTGGCGCCCGCGGGAATGCCATTCTGACAACGATGCGCGCCCGCTATCCCACCGCGCTGGAGCTGGTCTACGACAACTACAACGCGCTCGCCATCGGCTTCAGCCCCACCGAACGCGCGTCGGAAGTGATCTTTTCGATCGCCATCTACCCCAATTGGATCAACCTGTTTTTCCTGCAAGGCAAAACGCTGCCCGACCCGAAGAAAATCCTGCAAGGCAGCGGCAACCAGGTCCGCCACATCCGCCTCACCTCGCCCGATACGCTCGACGACCCCGCTGTCATGGCCCTGATGAAGATCGCCTCCACCCGCGCCAAGGTCCCCTTCGACCCAGCTGGCAAGCATCGCCTCATCATCCGCGCCGTCTCCGCGAAACAGCGCCCACGTCGCCCCGCCAAATCCGAGCCGACCACGCGCGCCCCCAAAGCCAAGAAATCCTAGTGGCTCGGCCCTTCATGCAGCACCGGTCGCGTATCGCTGTCCCCTGAAGAACCAGCGTCCGGGCCCTGACCCGCCGCCACCCGCCGCAGCGTCGGCGCATTCTTCCCCGCGCCCGGCTTCACGGGCCGCCGGTTTTCCATCCGCAGCAGCCGCTCCTTCACCGCGTGGAACTCCGACGTGTCAACAATATATTCCGGCCTCGGCGGCAGAATCGTCGCAATTTCGTGCTGCGTCTTCTCCACGCGCGCCGGCGTCTGCGGATGGGTCGCAAATGTCTTCGCGATCAGCCCCGGCTTGGTCTTCTGCAACTCTTCAATTTTCTCGAAGAAAGCGATCAGCTGCTGCGGATCGTAGCCGGCGCCATACATATACTCCACGCCCAGCCAGTCCGCCTGCTCTTCAAAATCCCGCTGAAACTCCAGCATCGTCAGCGGCACCGCAAACGCAGACGCCTCGTAGATCCCGTAGCCGACTGCGCTGTACCCGGTCAGCATGACCAGCGGCACCATGCCCAGGTCGGCATAATGCATGCGCGTCATTTCGCGCGCCTGGTGATGCGCCGCCACGTGGCCAATCTCATGCGCCATCACGCCGGCCAGCTCCGCCTCGTTATCCGCCGCAAGGATCAGGCCGCTGTTCACGAAAAAATATCCTCCGGGCAGCGCAAACGCATTCACCTCGTCGGAATCAATGACGCGAATCGTGAACGGCACCTTGGCATCGGAATTCTTCACAATGTTCTGGCCGACCCGGTTCACATACTCCTCGATGACCGGATCCCGCACAATCTTCGACGACTTCATCACCTGCTGCGCAATCTGCGCGCCCCACGCCATTTCCGAGCTTTCCGAGTACCAGTTGCCCAACCCGCGCCCGCCGACCTTCCGATGTCCCACCGCATTCACATCGTTGACGCTACCCTGTTTCACCCCCGGCATCAGGCAGTCGGAGATGTCCGCCGTCATCGCCGCACTCGAGGCCGTCGTCGCATTGGACGCACTCGCCGTCGGGCACGCCGGTTCTTTCTGTTCCGTCGAGGAAGCCAGACACACCGCCGCGCCCGCAAGCAGCAACACCACTCCAGCGGTTTGTCTCCATGCGGTCATAATTCCAGTATGCTCCGTCCACCACCCTCGGATCGAGCGCTCTCTATCCCACACT
>JAJYBW010000377.1 GCA_021778815.1 Acidobacteriota bacterium
CATGACTTCATCGAAAATGAGGACGGTTCCCTCGCGCGCGGTGATGGCGCGGAGCGCTTGCAGATAGCCGGGCTTTGGCGGAATGCAGCCGGCATTACCGACGACGGGCTCGACAATGATGCAGGCGATCTGATCGCGGTAGCGCGCGAAGGCTTCCTCGACAGCGGCGATGTCGTTGTAGGGCAGGGCGAGGGTGTGCTGAATGGTTTCTTCCGGCACGCCGGCGGAACCGGGAATGCCGAGGGTGGCGATGCCGGAGCCGGCCTTGACCAGCAGGGCGTCGGAATGACCGTGGTAACAACCTTCAAACTTGATGAAGAACTTGCGGCCGGTGAAGGCGCGGGCCAGGCGGATGGCCGACATGGTGGCTTCAGTTCCGGAGCTGACAAAGCGCAACATTTCGATGGATGGAAACGCGTGGCGAACCATCTCGGCGAGGTCTGCTTCGGTGGGGGTGGAGGCGCCGAAACTGACGCCGCGGGCTGCCGCCTCCTGCACGGCTTTGACCACTTGCGGAGCGGCGTGGCCGAGGATCATTGGGCCCCAGGAACCAAAGTAATCGAGGTAGCGATTGCCGTCGGCATCCCAGAGATAGGCGCCTTCGGCACGCACGACGAAGGGCGGCTCGCCGCCGACGGCGCGAAAGGCGCGCACGGGCGAATCGACGCCTCCGGGCAGCAGAGATTCGGCGCGCCGCTGCAATTGGCGGGACAGATGCATGGATCGCACAGGTGGGGTCATTGATATTCAGTATAGGAGGAGCCGCGAAATTCCGAGGAGAACAGCTTGCGATGCTACACTGATCCTTCCCGGTATGGTTGTGTTCCGTGACTTCGCCTGCCCATATTGCGTAGAGTTGGGGCGAGAGGGCTATACGGTTTCAGAACATTTCCCGCCGACATCCTTCATCCCCGGAACGCGACGCCTGTGCCCAGTAAGCCTTCATCCAAGCCAACCCCCGCGATTACGTACGCCGATGCAGGCGTGGATATTTCCAGCGGCGACCGCACGAAACAGCGCATTAAATATCTTGCCCAGCGAACCTTTAACAAACAGGTGCTGAGCGAAATTGGCGGGTTTGGCGGGCTGTTCAAGCTGGATACGGCGAAATACAAAAATCCTGTGCTGGTTTCGAGTGCGGATGGCGTAGGGACGAAGTTGAAGATTGCCTTCCAGATGAACATGCACCATACCATTGGCGCGGATTTGGTGAACCACTGCGTGAACGACATTGCGGTGCAGGCGGCGACACCGATGTTTTTTATGGACTACCTGGCCTCCAGCGAACTGGATGGTGACGTGGCGGAGAAGGTGGTTTCCGGCATGGCCGATGCGTGCCGCGCCAATGGTTGCGCGCTGATCGGCGGCGAAACCGCGCAGATGCCAGGCTTCTATCATGACGGCGAGTACGATCTGGCCGGGTTTATTGTGGGCGTGGTGGACCGGGAGAAAATTATCACCGGTTCGGCGATTCGGCCGGGGGATTTGCTGGTCGGCCTGCCCTCCACGGGACTGCATACAAATGGATATTCCCTGGCGCGCAAGCTGTTTTTTCAGGTGGCCAAGTACACGCCGGATCAATACGTGAACGAGCTGCGCGACAAAGCCGGGGTTGCGTTAATGAAGACGCATCGCAGCTATCTGAATATCATCCGCAAATTGACGGCTGCAGACCTGGTGGCGGGCATGGCGCATATTACCGGCGGGGGCATCACGGAGAATTTGCCACGCATTCTGCCCAAGCATGTTTCTGCCACGGTGGAGCTGGGTTCCTGGCCGGTGCTGCCGATATTCGATCACCTGCAGGCGCTGGGCAACGTGGAGCGCGACGAAATGTTGCGGACGTTCAACATGGGCATCGGGCTGATCTGCGTTGTGCCGGTGGAGAAGTACAAGCGCGTGAAGGCGCTGCTGGACCGCGCCAACGAGCCGCATGCGGTGATTGGAAAAATCATCAAGGGCGAGCGCCGGGTGTTGTACAACTAACTGCAGATGAAGCATCTCGGCATTCTACTTTCCGGTCGTGGCTCCAATTTCCTGGCGATTGCCGATGCCATGGATCGCGGCCAGATTGAAGGCGCGGACATTTCCATTGTCATTTCCAATCGCGCCGAGGCCGCTGGAATTGCCGCTGCCAGAGCGCGCGGACTGGCGACACAGGTGATCGAGGCGCGCGGACGAAAGCGTGCCGAGCAGGATGCTGAGATCGTCGCCTGCCTGCGCGAACATGGCGTGGAGTTGGTTTGCCTGGCCGGATACATGCGCCTGCTATCGCCGGAATTTATCGCCGCCTTTCCGAATGCAATTCTGAATATTCATCCTTCCCTGCTGCCGTCGTTTCCGGGTCTTGACGCACAGGCGCAGGCACTCGCGTACGGCGTCGGAATTTCAGGGTGCACTGTCCATTTTGTGGATGAACAGCTGGACCATGGCGTGATCGTGCTGCAGCGGGCTGTTCCAGTGCTGCAGGGCGATGATGAAGAAGCGCTTTCGGCGCGCATTTTGGAACAGGAGCATTTAGCGTATCCAGAAGCGATCTCGCGGGTGCTGAGCGGGAACTATGCGATTGTGGATCGCCGCTATGTTGCGCGAGCATCGCAGAACGCAGCACTGATCGAGGAAGCCAAATGATTCGCTTTGTGAAAGCACACGCCTGCGGGAACGATTTTCTGATCGTCGACGAGCCGGTCGAGGAACATCACCTGGGCGAAATGGCGCGAACGCTCTGCAATCGGAACATGGGAGTGGGGGCGGACGGAGTGGAATATCTCACCCTGGGCGACAACGGCGGCTACTCCATACGATTGTTCAACGCGGACGGCTCCGAGGGAGAACTCTCCGGCAACGGGACGCGCTGCGTCGCTGCGTACCTGGCTCAGGAGGACGATGCGAGTGAGTTTGTTATCCGCACTCACGCCGGACACCGTCGCTGTCGCATCCTGCAGCGCAGCGCTCCGCGATACCTGATCTCCACGGAAATGGGAATACCGACATTGAAGGCTCACACGGTGACTCTGCGGGATGGAACCGCGGTGATCGGCGCGGACGTGTGGATCGGCAATCCTCACTTTGTGACGTTTGTTGAGGCAGAGGACTTTTCCTGCGCAGGACGGCCCTGGCAGCAGGTCGGAGCTGCGATCTGCACTCATCCGGACTTTCCAAAAGGGACCAATGTTGAATTTGTGCGTGTGACGGATACAAATGGAATTGAGTTCCGCATTTTTGAGCGCGGTGTGGGGCCGACTCTCTCCTCCGGCACCGGTTCGTCCGCATCCGCAGCAGCAAGTATGGAGCTGAGAGGCACGGCTCGCACGCTAAGTGTAGTTGCGGAAGGCGGTGCGCAGACCGTCGAGTGGATGCATCAAGAGTCGAGCCTGATGCTGACGGGACCGGCGGAAATCATCGCAGAAGGGGAGTGCCTGCTGGTATGAGCACGCC
>JAJYBW010000378.1 GCA_021778815.1 Acidobacteriota bacterium
CTTTTGCAATCTTCTCGCGAGCGCACCTGGAGGATCCAGGATGCTCTCGCGGCTGAGCCCGCGCTGGCCAACTATCATCGGCTACCGAGCGTCGGGGGAGATCTGCTTGTGAAGCTGGGACGACATGCCGAAGCGATTGAAGAGCTGCAAGGCGCCCTCGCGATGACCGACAACGCGCGCGAGCAAAATCTTCTATGGAAAAGACTAAAGCAGGCGAGGTTCCTGGCAGATGCGCGTCTCGGTCACATTTTGGATCGGCGAACTCAAGCCGACCTGGCGGTACAAATCCTGCCTGAATGAGTGCACGAGCGATTTCGCGCCAACCGAATTACGGAATGCACCGACTACGATCTGGCGCTAAGCGGTCTCATCGTTTCCGAAACCCAGTATTTGAGGGATTACGACTGGACGTTTAATATAGCCACGCAAGACAATTCGGAATGGCGCGCTTCAGGGTTGATCGTCGAGAAGCGCGTTTCTGAAGGGTTTTCAGCTTGCGGCGGTCAGTTTCTGGTACACATCGTCATCGACCAACCGAGCGCCGTGTTCCGCGCCTGGTTCCGATGGCCTCTCGAGCGACGCGTCAGGAAACAGAAAATCTTCCACGGAGATCCGGTAAATGCGAACCATTTTGAAAGCCCTGGCATGTGTGACTCTGCCATTTGTCTGCATTGGATTGGGATTCGCCCAGGCCCCTGGCGGCGAGCCAACGCCTCGCGTCCTGACTCCGCAGCTCGCCGCAGCCCTGCCCGCTCCGGTTCCCTGCGACACAAAGAAGGGCAGTTGCTGGAAGCCAACCCTTGGGATGGAGTGGCAGTGGCAATTGAGCTGCGACACGGCAAAGACCTGCACCAATCTTGACGTTCACGTGCCGTTTTACGTGATTGACGCGGTGGGGAATCCTGCTTCCACCGTGGCTGCGATTCACAAGCGGGGTGAGCATGCGTATTGCTACGTGGATATCGGTTCGTGGGAGGAGACCCGCTCCGACGCCTCCAAATTTCCTGAGAGCGTACTCGGCAAACGCTATATAGGATGGCCTCATGAGCGCTGGCTGGATATCCGCCAACTGGGCATTCTGGCGCCGATCATGATCGCGCGCATGAAGGTCTGCGTCGAGAAAGGCTTCGACGGCGTCGAGTTCGACAACGTCCAGGACTGGGATAATCCCACCGGCATTCCGATCACGCAGCAAGAATCCACTTATTACACCGCGTGGATGGCGAACCAGGCACATGCCATGGGGCTTTCCGCCTCCTGGGAAAACGCGCCAACCATCGTTGCGGCGCTGCAGCCTTATATGGAGGCTTTGATCTTCGAGTCCTGCTATAACTACCACTTTTGCCAGCAGTCCGCGCCCATGGTTCAAGCGGGCAAATGGGTGGGAGGGGTGGAATACAAAGCCGACTTCAAAGACATGCGTTTCTGCCCAACCTACGCGAAGGACCAGATGGTGGGCGCGTTCAAGAAGATGGCGCTCAATTCGTATCGCATCCCCTGTGGTACGGCAAAATAAAACCGGAGGGGCCACAGCGAAACAGCGTTGCCGGGCCCCCGCGGCTCACCTTCCGTCGAGCCCAATTGGAAGGTCCGCGCGAACAATTGCCACTGTGGGATGAGAAGAGTCCCGAGCGTCAGCACCGGGCGCGCGGCACCACCACCATCGCATCCAGGATCTCGGTCAAAGCACGGAAATTGGTTCCTTTGCCATAGAACGCGTCGGCGACAACGCCCGCCGGCATGTCGGTGCCGGAATATGCGCCGCTCATGGCGATGGTTTTTATTCCCGGGAACCGCTGATGGATTATAGCGAGCAATTCAAAACCGGACATCCCCGGCATATTGAGGTCGGAGAGCAAGATGTCCGGGATTTCCTGTCGGATCGTGGAGAGGGCGGACAAACCGCCCGCACAGGATTGCACGCAATATCCAGAGCGGACCAGGGCGTGTGCCAGCAACGTTCGAATGGACGGCTCGTCGTCCACGATCAGGAGTCTCAGTTTTGTACTGCTCTTCAGAGGAATTTTTCTGAACATGATTCTCCTCTCGGGGCAAGTTTGCTCCACGCCGATGTGCACCGGTGATCTAGCTCTCCTCAATCCTCACCACTTCCGACGCCCGCGTCCTTTGTGATTCAGTCTCTACGCGGTACGCGCGGAAATGATCATGACTGGACATGGAACCCTTCGTCGAATTCGAACCAGCCTCTCCTGCAGAACCGTGGGAGAAGAACTGTCGTTCCCGAACACAACCATGCTGGCTTTCGTATCGCAGGCTCTCTTTGCGATGGCATCTTCAAGAGCGCCAAACAAGAGCAGGGGCACAATATTCCGACGCAGATTGTTTAACCTGCGGGCAAGTGTCTCGAGGCGGTACAAGATACCCATTTGCGCATCCGGGCTGGATCGCTCCTGCCCTACATCGACTACATGGATCAGCTCGATCGCGGCGCGGTTTCTATCCGCCATGTCGCAAGCAGACGCCAGGGTCTCATCCGAATCACTGGTCAGGTCGGTCACATAGAGAATGGTTCCGTTTGTCGGTTGTTGCTTGGCTAGTGTTCTGCCGGGGTAACGCTGCATGAATCACTCCTAATGGCGAAGGGTTGGGTCAAGGATTCACCCTCCTGCCTGACACCGAAGGCATTTTGGACTGGATTGTCCTCCGGCCGATACCCTGAGCGAATGCAATTGGGCTACCAGTCTCGCTACACAGGGACTGGTCTGTTTCCTTTCCCAATGTGGCGAAACAGGCTCTCAAAAATCATCTACCTGCCCAATTCTTTGACGAGTCTGTCAAAGAATTCGGACGAATCTGCGTCGCTGGATGCGATCTGTGCGCCCGACAGGGCACGGAAACCTCCCTTTGCAGCATCTTGATCGCGGGTGGGTGTTGGTCGATCACATGCATTGGAATAGATGCAGTTCACACGACGCGCATGGCGCCGATCGGAGAGTCCGACATGAGTGGAATCCCAAGGGTGTTCGCGAATGTGGCAACAGTTTTTTTACTGGCGGTAAGTACAGTCGCAGGTGCAACCTCGAGCACAACGCTGCAGAACATGCAGACGGCTTTCAATGGTGAAAGCAACGCGCATATGCGCTATCTGGCCTTTGCCGAGCAAGCAGATCGCGAGAATTATGGCGAGGTCGCCAGTTTGTTCCGGGCAGCGGCACGAGCTGAAGGAGTTCACGCTTCGAATTATGCCGAGGTCATCAAAGCCATGGGCGCTGTTCCTCAGGCCAAGCTTGAATTGCCGGAAGTGAAGTCAACGCGAGAGAACCTGGAGGCCGCGGTCAAGGGTGAGACGTATGAACGCGACATCATGTATCCGACTTTTCTCCAACAGGCCACGCTCGACGGCAATCAGGCCGCGATGAGAAGCCTTCAGTTGGCAAAAACGGCTGAAGCGGAGCACGCCAAAC
>JAJYBW010000019.1 GCA_021778815.1 Acidobacteriota bacterium
GAATGGCTTCTGGGGGTTTTGCAGGTCAGTCCGGCCTGCGCCACCTTCCAGAAATCGATCTGCTCTCTGGCGCAGAGAGCAGTCTGGGAGGTGATGGTTCGACCGTCGGACTGGGTGGTGATGGAATCGATCTGCCAGTTTCCGGGATGGAAGGATTGAACCGGCACCGCAGCTTGCATGGACAGCCCGTAGAACAGAAGCCAAGCGCACAGCGCGAAGAATCTCTTCATACCTCGCCTCGACCCATAGACTAGCACGGCGCATGGGTAGCGACTCCTCGGGGAAGGAAGAGCGACGCGCTTAGACAGTGCGGGTCTACGGTTTGGCTGAGGAAGAGCATGGGCCGACGCGTGAGCCGCGCGCCTGAATCTTTGCCGTGATGACCATGGGCGGCCTGCCTGGGAGGACGGTACTGGAGGTGGTGGTTCCCGTGGTTGTGTAGGAAGTGCCCGGAGCGGAGAGAAGGGTCAGCTCGTCGCTGTGGATCGTCCAAACCACGGGACCGGCACCGCCTTTGCAGTCGAGTTGCACGCGGAACCCTCCAGACTCAGGGGTCACCTGCAGCGGACTGCACGTCAAGTTCGGCTGGTGCTGTTTCCACACGTCGTTTGCATTGTTGGCGCAAACCTGGGAGGTGGAGGTCACGGATTTTCCGTTGCTCATGGTCACGACGGAGTCGATCTTCCATTCTCCTGGCTTGAAGTGGGGGCTGGCCGGTTGGGAATTCCCTGTGGGCCCACACAACAAGACCACGGCAGAGATAGCGAAGAGATATGGCACGGTGCGCATCAGTCGGGATTTTAGCATAAGGAATCTATCGCAACTGGGGTAAGCTTAGGAAGAAAGCTATGGCTACAAAGCGCAAATCAAAAGGCGCGTATATGATTTCGTCGGTTGCCGAGATGTACGGCATCCATCCTCAAACGCTGCGGCTGTATGAGCGCGAGGGCTTGCTGAAACCGTCGCGCACGGAAGGCAATACACGCCTCTACACCGAGGAAGACCTGGAACGACTGGAGTTCATCCTGAACCTGGCGCGCGATCTCGGCGTCAACATTGCCGGCATTGCCATTGTTTTGCAGATGCGGGAGCGCATGGAAGAGATGAACCGACAGATGCAGAGCTTCGTCGACTACGTACGGACAGAAATGTTGACGCGCGTTCCTCCGGGAGGCGCCTCGGCGGAGCAGGGCCTGGTGCCGATTCGGCGTCCGGTGATTGTCCCCGTGACCTCACGTGAGTCCAGGAAGCGCTCCTAGGTTCGAAACCCCACTCACGCCAACAGAGGGCTTCAACCCGAGCGAGCAAAAATCGCTCGCCGGGGACCCGGAGGCTTGAATGGGGCCCCGGCACCCGGCGGTGCTTGCAAATCCTTCGCAATCCTGCAGCCCATCTTCTATCATCTGTTCTGCCATTGATGAAACTACTGCTTGATTTCGTGTTGGGAGTCGGTCTGTTCGGCATGGTCACCTCCAGCGTGTACACGGCGTTGGCGCTGGTAGCTATTCGCCGGTTTACGCGACGGAAGAACCGTGCGGCGGCGGTTTTCGAGCCGCCCGTCAGCCTGTTGAAGCCGCTGCACGGAGCAGAGCCTGACCTGGAAGCACACCTCGCGACTTTTTTTCAGCAGAAATATCCTACCTACGAGATTCTTTTTTGTGCGCGGCAACCGGATGATGCCGGGTTGATGGCCGCGCGAGAAGTCGCTGCGCGATTCCCCGATGTCCCGGTGCAATTTCTTTCCAGCGGCGAGCCGACCATGCCGAACGCAAAGATTCTGTCGCTGGAGAAGATGGCCGAGGCGGCGAAGTACGATTTGCTGATCATCAGCGACAGCGACGTCCGAGTTGACCGCAACTACGTGCGGGATGTGGTGTCGCCCTTTGGCGATGCTGGCGTGGGCGCCGTGACCTGCCTGTATCGCGGTGTGGCCGCGCAAGGCGGTTTGTGGTCGCGGATTGAGGCCGCCGCCATGTCTGTCGAAATGAGCGCAGGGGTGCTGGTGGCCGACATGCTGGAGGGAATGAAGTTCGCGCTGGGACCGACCATGGCGATTCGGCGATCGTGCCTGCAAGAGATTGGCGGATTTCTGCCGATGGGGGACTATTGCGCCGACGATTTTCTGCTGGGCAACTGGGTGGCGGAGCGCGGCCACACGGTGGTCTTGTCGCACCATGTGATCGACCACGTTGTCTTGCATGCGGACTTCTGGCCTTCCATGCAGCACCAGGCTCGATGGATGAAAAGCACACGATTCTCGCGTCCCAAAGGGCATTTCGGCACGGCGCTGACATTTAGCGTTCCCTTTGGGCTGCTGACGGCCGCAGCTCTTTGCGGGCTGCGACCCCACCATTGGCTAGCAGGGGTGGGCGCTACATTGCTGTGGAGTGTCGGCACCCGCATGGTACTGGCCTTCGCTGTCAGCCGTCGTGTCGTTCAGGAAAAATCCGCCTGGCAAAGCGTGCTGCTGTATCCGCTTCGCGACCTGCTGGGCATCCTGTTCTGGGCAGCCAGCTACTGCAGCCGTAAAGTTTTGTGGCGCAATGAAGTATATCTGCTGGAAACGGCCGGGCGGATGCGCCGCGTTCATCGATAAGCGGTACAGTTCAGTGTTCGCCACTCAATACTTCCCGGAAGTCTCCTACCTTTTTCGGCATCTGGCCTCTCGCGAGAGCATCTAACTAAGTGCGAACAAGGAGAGCGAATACTATGCCTACTGCTACAAGAAATTCTTCCTCGACCGATCACATCACCCCACACGCCAATCAACGTGGCGGCGAAATTCAGAAATTTGGAACTGTCATTCCACACCTTTCGATCGGGCTGAGCGCTGACGTTCGGCTGCAAATTACAGAAGAGCTGAACCTGCTGCTCGCCGACACCATCACGCTGCGCGACCTGTACAAAAAGAGCCATTGGCAGGTGAGCGGACCTACGTTTTATCAACTTCACCTTCTGTTCGATAAGCATTATGGCGAGCAGGCAGAGCTGGTCGATACCCTTGCCGAGCGCATTCAAACCCTGGGCGGAGTCAGCGTTGCGATGGCTCATGACGTGGCCGAGCTAACCCGCTTGAAGCGGCCGCCGCGTGGACGCCAGGAAGTTCCGGTGCAGATTTCCGAGCTGCTGGAGGCGCACGAGCAAATCATCGTGACAGCGCGCTCATTGGCTCGAGAAGCTGCGGAAAAGGGAGACGATGGAACCAACGATCTGCTGGTGAGCGACATTGTCCGCACCAACGAACTGCAGGTCTGGTTTATCAGCGAACACCTGGTGAATATGCCGCTGGTCCATGCTGGGAAGTAAAGCGCTGCAGCGCAGAATGTTTGGGATAGCCACGCGGCGCAACTGGCTGCGTGGTTTTCTTTTTTGCGGAGGAGAAGCAGGGTTCGCGCTGTCTCCCCAGGGGAGCCGTCGACAGTGTAGAAATGGAGCATGCGGCGATGGCTTTCCTCCGGTCTGGCGCGATGGGTTTTTCTGGCTTGCCTGACCGTTGCGCTGGGTGCGGCCCAGGCGCAACAGGTTCCGACACTACGTGCGCGCACCAACCTTGTGCTGGTTCCAACGCTGGTGGAAACCAAGAACGGCGAACCGGTATTCAATTTGACCGCGAAGGATTTTGTGGTCACGGATAACGGGGTTGAACAGAAAATCAATCTCGAGACGGAAACCTACGCGCAGCCCATCTCCATTGTGGTTCTGGTGCAGGTAGGGCGCTCCGCGGTGCGCGAGTTCGATAAATATCTGGGCCTGCCGACGATGATTGACGCACTGGCCGGCAACACCGAACACCGTGTGGCCGTGGTGGAGTTCGACAGCCGGCCCCGGATGCTGCAGGATTTCACCAGCGATGCCAACGCAATCCAGCATGGCATTTACTCCATTCAACCGGGCGATGGCGGGGCGGCTATTTTGGACTCGGTCTGGTATGCGGTCGATATGTTGAAGGACGAACCGCCGCAGAATCAGCGCGTCATCGTGCTGCTGAGCGAGACTCGAGACAGCGGAAGCGTCACCCCCATGAAAGAAGTGCTCCGCAAGATCGGTCAAAGCGATGTCGTGGTGTACAGCCTGGCGTTCAGTCCGGGTCGGGAAGATGCGCTGGCGTTTTCTCCTCCGGAGGGCAACAGCGCCAATCTCCTGGCGCCCTTGATGATGGCGATTGCGGCGGTAAAAAAGAACACTGCCGCAGCGATTCCGCGCTTGACGGGCGGCCAATATCTTCGCTTCAACAGCGGAAAACAGCTGGATGGCCGGATAGCCATGTTGGCAAACCAGGTGCATAATCGCTACATGATCACCTTTCAGCCTTCCGACCAGACGCCTGGGATGCATGCGCTGAATGTGAAACTGCGACAGTCCCTGGAAGTAAAGGTGCTGGCAAGAGCAAGTTATTGGGCGACCTCCCCGCAGGTAGTGCAGGGGGCCGCGCCCGCTCCCGGACTACGTTGAAATTGTCCCGGTACTTTTTCTAGATTCAAGCATCTGACGTATGCGGGTCGAAGGAGCAAAGTCCAGCCTTGGTTGCCCGGGGCCGACAGATTTCGAACGGGATTTCCTCCTGACAAGAAAGCCTGCCTGACCCTGCTTCCGCTGGTGGACGGGTTCAGCAATAGTTTCGAGGCGGTCGATTTCTATGCATTTCACGGTTCAGTTTTTTCTAGCGTACAGCTATTGGATCCTGTTCGGCTGGGTCCTGGCGGAGCAATTGGGAGTTCCTCTTCCCAGTACGCCCATCATTCTGACTGCCGGAGCATTCACCGCAACCCATCACTTGGGAATCGGGGCGATCGTGCTTGCGGTGATGTCGGCTTGTGCACTCGCAGACTCGATCTGGTTTCGGCTGGGAAGTCGATTCGGCAGTCCCGTGACCCGCTGGATCTGCAGATTTTCTCTTGAGGCTGCCTCTTGCGTACGCAAGACCGAGGACATTCTCACGCGACACGGTCCAGTCGCTTTGCTTTTCTCAAAGTTCATTCCCGGCCTGAATACCATGGCCGCTCCGCTGGCCGGCCAAAGCAAGATGAAGTACCGCGTGTTCCTGATGTATGACATGGCGGGGTCCTTCTTATGGGCCGCGTCGCTGGTTCTGATTGGAAGATTTTTCGGCGATGTGATTCGTCGCAACGAATCCATATTGCACTGGCTCAATCGTTCAGCGGTCGGGTTGGTCATTCTGGTGGCAATTGGGCTTCTGATTGGGCGCCTGATTCGACAGCAGCAGTTTCTGCGCAAGATTCGGACCCTGCGCATTGAGCCCTCCGAACTGAAAGCCATGATGGACCGCGGAGACCATCCCTACATCATCGACCTGCGCCATCCGCTCGACATTCTGCCCGATCCCAGGATTTTGCCAGGTGCGGTCCAGCTGCGCCCGCATGAACTGATTGCTCGCAATTCGGAAATTCCGCGCGACCGCGACATTGTTCTGTATTGCACTTGCCCCAGCGAGGCCACCAGCGCAAAGATTGCGTTGAGCATGCGCCGCTTTGGCATTGAGCGCATCCGCCCCTTGCGCGGAGGCTTCGACGGCTGGAAGGAGCAGGGATATCCCTTAGTGGAAATCATTGTGGCCGAGGCTGAGCTTCCTCCTGATACCCGCTTGGCCCTGAATGTATAGCGTGGTTCGTGGTTCCCCCCTCCGTCCCAACGCGCTGACGGCCCATCTGAATTGAACTACAATGTCGATTCATCGCTTGTTTACAAAAGCTTGATAGCCTTTCAGATACGGGTCGGCGAGGAATCGCGTCCGCCACTCCGCAGGTTGTCGCGGCAACTGCCCAGCCTCAAGGTCAGGAAGGGTTCCAAGTTCCCGGCTTCGGCAGAAGCCCTGAGATGACGATCCGCTTTTTCGCCGGTTGAAACACATGGCGCGAACAGGATCAAATGGATGGGGAAAGAGCCGCGCAAGGTCGAAGAACGAGGTCGGGGGCGTACGTGGGAGCAGGAATCGAAGTGCAGAACTTGAATGCCTGGTATGGCAGTACACATACGCTGCACGATATTAATCTGAAGATTCCGGCGAACCAGGCGACCGCATTAATTGGTCCCTCCGGTTGCGGCAAGTCGACCTTTGTTCGCTGCTTGAACCGGATGCATGAGACCAATCCGATTGCGCGGGTTACCGGTTCGGTGAAGCTTGGGGACCTGGATATTTATGGCGACGCACCGCCGGCAGCGATTCGCCGCCGCATCGGCATGGTATTTCAAAGGCCGAATCCGTTTCCGACCATGTCGATTTACGACAACGTCGCTACCGGGTTGAGGCTGGGCGGAATGCACAAGCGCAAGCAGCTGGATGAGATTGTGGAGCGGAGTCTGCGGCGATCCGCATTGTGGGAAGAGGTAAAAGACGTCTGGAAAAGCAAGTCCGGCGCTTCCCTTTCTGGAGGGCAGCAGCAGCGCCTTTGCATTGCGCGCGCTTTGGCCATTGATCCGGAAGTATTGCTGATGGATGAGCCGGCGTCGGCGCTGGACCCGATCTCGACTGCGAAGATTGAAGATTTGATTTTTGAACTGAAGGCGGACTATACGATTGTCATCGTGACGCATAATATGCAACAGGCGGCGCGCGTTGCGGAGATGACAGGGTTCTTTCTGAACGGGTATCTTGTCGAGTTTGATGCAACTACGAAAATTTTCACCAATCCGACAGACAAACGGACAGAAGATTACATTACAGGCAGGTTCGGATGACACGCACCCGGTTCCACCAAAATCTCGATGACTTGAAAGAAAGGCTGCTGGTGATGGCCGGTATGGCCGAGCAAGCGACCCAGCGTGCCATCGAGGCCTATCGTGTCGGAGATATTTCCATCTGCGATTTGGTAATGCGTTCGGAGCCTGCGATCAACCGCATGGAAAGAGATATCGATCAGATGGCGCTCGACCTGCTTGCCATGGAGCAGCCGATGGCAATTGATCTTCGATTTATTTTGTCGGTCATCAAGATTAATGCGGACCTGGAGCGGGTGGGCGATCGCGCGGTGAAGATTGCGGAACGTGTTCGCGACCTGCAAACCGTTCCTCCGGTCGAACTGCCCGTCGATATTCCCAAGCTGGCGACCCTGGCGGCGACCATGGTGCGGAATGCGCTGCAGGCATTTATTGACGGCGATGCGGCGCTGGCGGAAAAAGTGCTGCTGCTGGACGACGAAGTGGATGAATTAAATCGCGCTATTTTTCACACCCTGACGAGATACATTAAAGCGCAGCCAGAGCACACGCAGCAGGCCTTGAACGTGGTGTTGATTGCAAGAAACCTGGAACGCGTGGGAGATCACGCCACCAACATTGCCGAAGATGTCATCTTCTGGGTGCGCGGCGCGGATGTTCGCCACCATCTTGCGGCCGGCTAGTTTTCTCACCGAAGCAGTCGCGCGAGACGCGGGTTCCGGCTCCTCATTCGTCGGGGATTGGCACTTTCCTAGTGTGCGTTCGAACTGAATCACCATCCACCTGAATGCGTAGTTCGAGGCGCGCATCCCGCCGAACATGGTAGACCAGTGCCGGGCGGAAGCAAGCGATGCAAGTACCTCCGGGATTGCGAACGCTGGGATAGATCAATCCATTCGACCTGGACGCGAGCAGTTTTCGCGCCACCTGCTGCGACTCTGCATAACAGGCAGGCACCGGATCGGGCTTCAGGAACTTTTGAAATGGAGGCGCGACTCCTTCGCGATCATCTCCGCGCAGGTCATGAAACTCCGTGGTGAAATCGGCGAGATAGTCGTCGAAAGCGGAGCGCTCTTCTTCTTTCCAGTCGATATTCGCGAGCTGCCTAGCGCGATGATAGGCCACCTCCGCAATCGACGTCGCCCGCTCCACACCCGCATACCAGGCCCCGCGAGTTTCATCGTTGAAGCGACTGCCGGCGGGATTTTTGTGCGTGAAAGCGGCGTTCACAATGGATGCGTAGCGCACGCCATAAACCAGCTCGTGGACGCTGATTCCGGGCAGCAAGCCCTCCTCCCCTAGCAGGCGGTCATTCGTAGCGCCATCCAGTTCTGCCAGGTCGGCGAGCATGGATTCGTTATCGCTGATGGAAGACAGAACGCTGCCGTCCGCGCTGTATTTCGCCGCGATCAGTCGGTGCGTCGAACGAAGATGAACAGGAGAAATCGGAGGAATCACTGGCCACCACGCCATGCATCCAGCAATTGACGGACGTGGATCATTCCGGGCTGGCCTCGCTCCACCATGTACGCCAGCGGTGTTTCTCCGCGAAACATGGGATCGCGATTCGGCAGCGTGACCCAGGCATCCGCGAGCTTGTCACGGTACAGAATATGGAGCGCCTTGTAGATGCCAATCACCAGAGAAACGCGGGTCAGCGTGTCTTGATCGAGTTTCTTACCCTGGGGATGCGCTTTCCATCCGTAGTAAGTTCCTGCCGAGGGACCGCCCAGCAGCTTGCGCGCGTTCACTTCTTTGACGCTCCAGCGTTCCATGATGCGAACGAAGCCTCGAATAGCGGAGGGGCTGAGGCGTTCGCGGACTTTGGCATTGGATAGATCCGGCAGGACGTTGAAGGGATAGCCGGCGATATTTGGGATCGCGTAGGCGGTGGCCATGGATAGCCTCCAGAATTGACTTCATTTGTCATCATATTTGATGACAATGAATTAAGCCAGGAACTTATCGATTCGAGAGCGCTACGGTTGCGATTACGCAGAGAGGCCGCAGCAGCGTTTGAATTTCTTGCCGCTACCGCACGGGCACGGATCATTTCGCCCTAGTTTTCCGGATTGCGATGCAGCGGCGTCCCGCGTTCGGACCCACTCCATCACATTGGCCGGCGCGCGCTGCTGACGCAGTTGCGCGGCCATGAATTGCATATAGGGATCGATGTGGGTGAAGAATTTCTTGTATCCCGCGCAGAGATAATTCAGTCCTGCCTCTCCATCCGGCGTGGTCGCAAAGCGATGCTTCGGGCATTCCCCGTTGCAGGCGAATCGTACTTCGCACTGCTGGCAATATTTCGGGAGCGTATCGTTCTTTGCCTGGCCAAACTGGATTTGCTGCGGCGATTCGACCATCTCTCCCAACGCCTGCTGCATGATGTTGCCTAGCTTATTTTCCGGATAGACAAAGTGATCGCAGGAATAGAGGTCGCCGTTATGCTCAACTGCGAGAGCGGAGCCGCAGGTTTTGCGAAAGATGCAGAGGCTGGCCTCCATGCCAAGCCACATTTCCAGCGATACGTCGAAGAGCTGAACGAAGGTCTTGCCCACGTCGTTGCGAACCCACTCATCAAAGATGGCGGAAAGAAATCGGCCAAACTGGACCGGCTCGACTGACCAGTCAGATACTCTCGCATGGTGAGAAAAGCTGGGCGAGACCAGGACCATGCCATCCTGCGTGGTCTGGGTTGAGATGCGCTCCACGATTGGGATGAACTGCATGTATCCGCTGCCGCTCTCTTTTAGAAAGCGATAAACCTCCAGCGGATTATAGGAATTTTTTCGGTGGACCGTGGTCAGAGTATTGAAGGCAACAGAATGCTTCTTGAGAAAACTGACGCCGCGCATCACGCGGTCAAACGTGGGCTGGCCGCCTTTGTCGACACGATACGCGTCGTGCAATTCTCGTGGACCATCAATGGAGATGCCGATAAGAAAATTATTCTCCGCGAAAAAGTTCGCCCAGTCGTCATTCAACAAAACGCCGTTGGTCTGAAACGCGTTTTCGATTCGCTTGCCGTTGGCATATTTTGCCTGCAACGCGATCACGTTGCGGAAGTAGTCGACCCCCAACAACGTTGGTTCGCCGCCCTGCCAGGCGAAATGGATGACATCCGTGTTC
This sequence comes from Acidobacteriota bacterium, assembly GCA_021778815.1. Lineage (GTDB taxonomy): Bacteria > Acidobacteriota > Terriglobia > Terriglobales > Acidobacteriaceae > JAKAAZ01. The sequence goes on from JAJYBW010000019.1 coordinate 9,805, forward strand.
TGTTGTTGGATGTACTGCTGGATGTAGGCCTCCAAAATGTCCGCAGGCATGGCCCACTTGGCGGTGTCGGGATAAAGAACTTCCTTTTCCAGATAAAAGCAATACTTGCAATCGAGATTGCAGATTGGGCCGACGGGCTTGGTGAGAACGTGAAACGGAGGTGTGAGGATCGCAGTCATTTGATGTTCAGATCGATCGCCCGTTGGTCGTTTAACTGCGGCATTGTTGTGAACGCGGGCCTGGAATCCTATTCGCATTGTAGACTGGAGCGAAAGTCGTCTAGTGGCGCATGACATGCACGTTGTGCTGTTTTTACGGTATTGGAATCGGTTTGAAAGGCGGGAATTCTTCTGAAACTTGTGCTGGTTCGACATCTTTGGGGTGTGGACATCTCGAACGGTTTCGCTCCGTACACCGCAGAGTGGCATAGGGAAGGCTATGAGGCACTCGAAACGCCGCTGTTCATTCTGCCTGACAGAGGACTTTTCCGCGAAACGCTAAAAGACGAAGGTTTCGCCTGGATTCCACAAGTCTTCAGCAACCAGTTCACTCCATCTGGAACAGTCGCGGAGCATTTGCTTTCGCTGAGAAGCCAGATCGAAGAATGCCTCGAAGACAATCCGCTGTTCATCAATAGTCATACCGGATCTGATGCGTGGAGCTATGCGCAGGCAGAGGAGTTTTATGGGGCGGCGCTGGAGATGGAGGCAGAGCTCGGCATCCCAATCTCGCATGAAACGCATCGTTTGCGCTACTTTTGTAATCCGTGGAATACGCAGCGAATCCTGCAACGATTTCCTTCGCTGAAGCTGACGTGCGATTACAGCCACTGGGTCTGCGTGGCCGAACGGCTGCTGCCGGACTGCGGAGATATTTTGCAGTTGAGCGCCGACCACTGCTGGCACCTGCACGCGCGCGTGGGTTTTGAAGAAGGCCCGCAGGTGCCGGATCCTCGTGCGCCGGAGTGGAGTCATCATCTCGATGTCCACGAGCAATGGTGGCAGCAAATCTGGAAAGCGCAGGAGGCCGCCGGGCGCGAAGTTTCCACGCTGGTTCCGGAGTTCGGGCCGCCGCCGTACATGCACACTATTCCGTTTACGCAGGCACCGGTCGCGGATTTGAATGCAATTTGCAACTGGATGGCGCAGCGCGAGCGAGACCGTTTCGACGCCCGCTGATACCATGGTGGACGGTTGCTGGATTATTGATTTCAGGTTCGGAGGAAAAAATGCGTCATCATTTTCGTTTTGCCATTCCTGGCTTGCTGCTTTTGGGAGCTATATGTTTTTTCCCTGCTGGCTCCGCCCACGCACAATCCGACACGCTGGCCGCCACACCTCCGATGGGATGGAATAGCTGGAATCATTTCGCCGGCAAGGTGACCGATGCCGATGTGCGCGCCGCTGCCGATGCCATGGTGTCGAGCGGCATGCGCGATGCCGGCTACATCTACGTGAATATCGACGACACCTGGGAGGGGCCGCGAGACGCCCAGGGAAACATTACAACCAACAGCAAGTTTCCCGACATGAAAGCACTGTCGGATTATGTCCACTCGAAAGGTCTGAAGCTGGGAATTTATTCTTCACCCGGGCCGAAGACTTGCGCCGGCTATCCCGGCAGCTATGGACACGAGCAGCAGGATGCGGACACCTATGCGAAGTGGGGCATCGATTATTTGAAGTATGACCTGTGTAGCTATGGCGGCATCATGAAAAAAGAAGCTGCCAATGACCAGCAAAAGCAATGGGAGATGATGCAGGCGGCCTACGAGAAAATGCACCAGGCGTTGCTCAGCACTCATCGGCCGATCGTGTTCAGCCTGTGCCAGTACGGTTTTGACGCGGTGTGGAACTGGGGCCCGAAGGTCGGCGGAAATCTGTGGCGCACGACCGGCGACATCAACGACAGCTACGACCGCATGTCGGTCATTGGATTTGCGCAGGCTGGACTCTCAAAATACGCTGCGCCCGGACATTGGAACGATCCTGACATGCTGGAAGTCGGGAACGGCCACATGACACCGGATGAATACCGCACACATATGAGCCTGTGGGCGATACTGGCCGCGCCATTGCTGGCCGGAAACGATTTGAGCAAGATGGACAGTACCACCAAGAGCATCCTGATGAACAAGGATGTGATCGCTGTCGATCAGGATCGTCTCGGCATCCAGGGAGATCGGGTGAGCGCGGTGGGTCCGTTTGAGGTGTGGAGCAAGCCGCTGGAAGGTGGCGCCAAAGCGGTTGCGCTGTTCAATCGCAGCGAAGCCGAGTACCCGATCACGGTGGATTTCAAATCGGTGGGCTTCGATGGGCCCGTTCACGCACGTGACCTTTGGTCTCACAAAGATCTTGGAACGCTGGATGGTTCCTACACGGCAACGGTTCCGAAGGATGGCGTCGTGATGCTGCGACTTTCTAAATAACTAGAGGCGATCACCAAAGCGTTCCGGAATCGGCGTGCTCGCGAACCTTGGCGATGTAGCCCTTGGAATCGAACTTTTTGCCGGTGGACGCTGCCGACATGTAGCGAATTTTTCCGAAGATGGGGCGATCGAACCAGGGACGATCGAATTTCCCCACAATGGCCCAGGCGATCCCAGCGTAGCCGTTGGGATCGCGCCCATCCAGCTCATACTTATCATTCAGCGCGACCGCATGGGCAAATGCTGTTGCCGGATCTCGCGACCATTCCAGAATTTTCTTTCCCCAGTACATGCGCACATAGTTGTGCATCCATCCAAAGTGAACCATCTGCAGCTGTGATGCGTTCCATAGTTCATCGTGGGTTTCGCCGCGCTCCAATTGTTCCAGGGTATAGGTCCACTCTCGGGGATCGCGCGCGTGTTCGGCCAGCGACTGCCGTGCCCATGTCTCCGCGCATTCAGCGGAATCGTAGTTCGGCGTGTACTTTACAAAATTGACGGCCAGCTCGCGCCAGACGAGCAGCTCGTTGAAGAACGAATCGCGCGCCTCCTTGAGCGATGCATGCTTGTTGGCGGCAGCATCCACCGCCAGCGCAATTTCCGTTGGTCCGATGTGTCCAAAGTGGAGGTAGGGAGAGAGCCGACTCGAGCCGTCCACGGTGGGCTGATTGCGCTGCTTGTCGTAGTCCGCCAGCAGATGCTCGACGAAAAATTTCAGCCGCTTGCGCGCGGCGTGCGATCCGCCGGTAAACCCTTCTACCGGAGCCACCGTTCGATCGAACTTCTTCCAACCTGCGGTAATGTCATCCCCCACGGGAAAACTGTCGAAATTTTTCGGACGGCCCCATGCGTGTTGGGCATTTGGATTCCTGAAGGGATGTAGATAGTTTGGCAGCTCCCGATAGAGTTTGGGACGCAGCACATAGGCGCCATACTGCGGCTTGGGAAACAATTTGCTGGGGACAACTACGTCGGCGTCGATCGTCCAGAATGGAATGTGCAGACGTTTTGCGATGACCTGGCGCCATCTTTCCGGCTCGCGACAGGGATTTTCATCGCCGATCAGGATGGCGGCGTTGACCTCTTTCAGGAGCTGCTCCAGAGAATTACCGGGGGGGCGTCGCACGATGAAGGTAATGTTGCGCTCGGCCAGGTCCGCCTCAACATCCGGCAGCCCCTGATTCAGGAAAACGTAATGCCGCAGATTTGCGTTGGGAAAATTGGAGATGGCGGAAAAGTAAACCAGCAGCGGCAGGCCGAGTTCATTTGCAATGTTGACGGCGCAGTCGACCGCGGCATTATTGAGACCCCGCTGGGCGCGCTGCATCCAGTACACGACACAGGCACCGTCGGGCTTCGGAGGCCCATCTCGCCGAACCGTGACGCGAGGATCGTCCGCCAATTCCTGCAGGGATTTGGATAAAGTTGCGATGCGACTGGATTGCGCTTCAGTCATCGGACCGCAATTCCCCTGTTCGATTGTAGAGAGAGACCCAGATCGGGCGAGCTCTTTCCACAGGAAAAGCCTGACGCACATCGAGCGCGTGAAAAAAAGACAGGTCTGCCATCGAGCGGATGAAATTCAGAAACGCAGTTCGACCGGGGAATAGCCGATGGTTTTGGATTTCTTTTCGACCCAAAGGAATAGCGTCTTCGGACTGTCGTTGACGCGCACACCAATCACCACGCCGCTGCCATATTCCTTTGTCACGACGATTTTGGCCTTGGTGATGACGCCATAATCCCCCGACGGGCCCCAGTCCGACTTGAACTGGTCGAACGTATATAACTTGTAGCGGTCGAGGTGCTGCTGCCAATCGGGGTCGCTGTTCCACAAGGCGTAGGCGTGCGAATAATCCTTGGCTTCAATCGAGCTGAAGAATTGATTGACGCGGTGCTCCTCCGGCCAGTTCCACCAATACCAGGTGAAGAAGGCAACAAATGGAATGGCGATGAGAATGCCGATAATAATGTTGCGGCGGATGAGTGCCTTGCGCGCGTTGTACCTGGGTGCGTCGAGCAGCGTCATGGCCACATTGTAAGACGCAACGCGGCGGGAGGGAAGCTACAGAGATATGGAAGCCTGGGGCGGGCGCTGGCAGACGCCAAAACTGTGCATGCCGCAACCTATTTCTAGCCGCGGCGGTCAACGCATCCGCGCCGAACAAGGATTGTCCGGCCAGTCGCCATCATCACTTGCCTGGCGGCATCGGCCGCTGCTGCCATCGCCACGGCCCGCGCGGCCCCAGGCATTCCAACTGACGATCCGCGACAACCAGGTGGCTCTTTCCGCCGTCGACAAACTTTTCCACCGAATAGATCAGATCCGGATCGTCCTTGAAGGCTCTAGAAAACACGCTCGAGGAGATGGTGCTTGTGTGGCGATCCTGGTTCATGGCCAGAATCGACGCACCGTACCTTGGATTGACTGGCGTGCGTGCAATGTAGACCGCGTGCCTGAAGGTGGCAAATTCTTCATGGACTAACCCAAACGAGCCCAGAAGCAATCCCAGTACGATCCAGGCTTTGAGTCGAATTTCGGGCAATATTTGGGCACAGATCCAGCCAAGCACGAGGATTGGGATGAGATAGCCGCGGCTCGCGTAGTTATCGCCTTCCGGGAATCCGATGAAATACGTGGAAACGATGAATCCAATCGCAATGGACGCGAGTGCGATGTTATCCAGGGTTAGATTCTTTCCATTGAAGATGAGTGCCATTGCATGCAGCAGAAAATTGAAGAAGATAAATACAAGAAAGACGAAAAAGGCGGCAGCTATCCCGTGAAACATACCGAATAACGAAGCTAGCCGCGGATACATGGAAGTAAATTGGGGGCTGGCAAGATAGGGGAATAGGTCGTCGATTCCTTTTATAAAAGGGAACACGAATCGAACATCCTGAGTTTTTCCAAGGTAAAGCCATAGGAGCGGCCAGATAAGAGCTGCCGTCAGGCAAGTAACTCCCAGAATTGCTTTATAGTTCGCGCGGGCGCTGCGCAGAGAATCATACGCGGCGAACGGCAGTGCGCCGAGAAACACAAACACGCTGCCATAGAATGCGAACGCCAGCAACACGCTGCATTGGAGAACTAAGGACCAATGTTTTTCTTGCGCTCTATTCCACATGTGCCAGCAGAGGATCAACGCAACGGCAGTCGCTGCATGGTGCGGGGCCCACAGAATGCCTGTAAGCAGTGGCGGGAAATGGATCGGCGTCTCCGACGCACGCAGCCACACGAGGTTGCGCCGGAGATAGTACATCGCGGAAAAGAAGGATTCTATTCCGGCCCAGGCGGCGATCAAGTAGATGGCCCAATAGAGTTGCTTCCGGCTTTGACCGCGCGAAATCCCGACATACAAAAGTGTCAGGCAAATCAGGAACTGATAGATGGCGCAGCCAATCGCGAAGGCCGCCTTGATGGTGAATCCGTGAAGGGGGATCGCCAGATATATGGCAGCGATCATCATCCAGGGGGCGTAATACAGCGAAAAATAGCGATTGGGGACCAGGCTGCACTGGGCAGGATAGCGAGCAGAATGTACCAGTGAGTTGATCTCCTGGAAATGCCAGGTGTCGTCGTACACGACGGGACCCACCAGGTGGTGCAGATACCCTTCCATCAAATACGGCAGTCGCGTTGCCGCCAGTAGACATGCCACGCCCAAAGCGAGCAGCACCAGGCGGCGTTGCTGGGGAATAGACAAATAGTCCGGGCGAATGGAGGGAACCAAGTGCGCGCGAGATATCGCAATTGTGGCCGCCCCGAACAGCCCGAAGAAGATGTAGGGCACCCAATGGGTATGGAGGCGCGCAACATTCATCAGAAACATGGTCAGAAAGTCGGCAGAAAAGACGGCACAGCCAACTCGGGCGGCGTAGGTTGGGAGGCTCTCGCAGCGCGGGAAATACCTGTGTTGTAAGGCGACGTTCATCGGTAGCTCGACACTCTGCAAGCACTCGGGCGCACCACAGCAACTGGGCCCCGAGCGATAGAAGAAGGCATTGTTCGTGTCATGTTCTCCGGTGCAGGCTTACCCTGGATGAGGCTGGAATCCGAATGCGGCTATAAGTCATAGCGGTTGCTCTTCTTTTCTTCATGCCGCTCCAGCGCGAGGTGGATCAGTCGGTCGATCAATTGGTTGTACGGGAGTCCGCTGGCCTGCCAAAGTTTGGGATACATGCTGATGGAGGTGAATCCGGGCAGCGTGTTGACCTCGTTCAGGTAGATTTTCCGCGGACGCGAGCCGGTGGAGATTCCCGGTTCCATTAGAAAATCGACGCGCGCCATTCCCGCCAGATCGCAGGCGCGAAATGCGTCGATGGCC
>JAJYBW010000379.1 GCA_021778815.1 Acidobacteriota bacterium
CCTCTGGAGTCAAAATGACAGTCAATGGCCACCCGCCCTGTCCGCTCATCGCCTGCACAGCCGCTTGATATCTCGCGTCTACATCGAGCCGTTCATCGCGATCCACCTTCACAGCGATAAAGTGTCCATTGATGATTTCGGCAATCTCAGGATCTTCGTAGGATTCGCGATCCATCACGTGACACCAATGGCACCACACCGCGCCGATATCCAGCAGGATCGGCTTGTTCTCCTTCTGAGCTCGCGCAAACGCGACATCGCCCCACTCCTGCCAATCGACAGGTTGATGCATAGCAGAACGCAGGTAGGAGGACGATGCGTTCGCCAGCGCGTTCAAGTGTTCTTCCCTGGGTTGCTCACCTGCTGCATCAGCCTTGGTCTCTGGCTGAAGAGTCTTGCCCTCTCGCTCCTGCTGATCTGCCATCGTGCGTTGCCCTTCTGTGCTGCACCATTCTGTTTGTTAGATGCGACTGATTATTGGACGAGGCGATGCGCAATCTGGGTATACAGATCGATTGCCTCCAGCTGTTCTTGTTTGGAGAGCCGTTCGTTGGGCGTATGTGCCACGTGGATCGATCCCGGTCCAAACAAAAGCGGCTCTCCCCAGTTTGACAACGCGGGAACGTCAGTCGTGAATGCAGCAATCATGGTGGGGAGCCCATCGATTCGCTTCAGTCTCTGGAACGGAATTTCGAGGGCTACGTCCAGTTCTGCGTCTCCACCAATCACATCCTGCAGAGAGGCGCGGATTTTGTCAGACGGTCCGACCAGACGCACAAGGATCGTAGCCGACGCCTCATCCGCGATGACGTTGGGTGCGTGACCGCCTGCAATCAATCCGATGTTCAAGGTGGAGGGCCCGACCTCCGGATCGGAAGGCAGCGGCATGTGCAGCAGCCGCTCCAGAACGGAAACCAGCTTGTGAATCGCGGAGTCGCCCAATTCCGGATAGGCCGAATGCGCCATTTTTCCGTGTGCACGAATCACAGCGTTCAACACGCCTTTGGATGCCAGCGCCAGGCGGTTGTCGGTCGGCTCTCCGTTGATGAGGAATCGGCTGCCTTTAGGTTTAAGATTGGCGACCTTCGCCCCATGACTGCCGCGCTCTTCGCCCACAAGGAACAAGAGGCCCACTCGCACGCCCATGGCCCGCAATCGCTCCGCAGCCACGATCTGCGCGGCAATGATGCCCTTGGCATCGCTGCTGCCCCGCCCATAAATATATTGGTCGTCCTCCCGGCTGGGAAAAAACGGCGGCACCGTATCCATGTGGGTCGATAGAACTACATCCGGCGGGTCGCTCGAAATCCCGGCATACACGTTGAACCGCTCGCGCCCCGCGCTATGCGGGACAGGCGTCGTTTCTACATTGAAACCTTGCTCTCGAAGATAGCGCGAGAGGAAATGGCCGACCGCGGCTTCGTTTTCACTGATGGATTCGATATCCACCAACTGGCGTGTCAGGGCAACGGGGTCTGTAGGCATGCCTTTCCAGCATACCGCTAGCGGAGTGGTCCACAACATCGGAAGAGTCCGAGTGGCACGTACCATGCACCTTCTCGGAAGCAAGTAAAATATCCATACTGCCGACCTATGGAAGCCTCGCCCGTACCCTCATCCATTCGATCTTTCGATCTCCCCGGCCCCGCCGGCGCGCTGGAGGCGCTGCTGAACCGTGGCCTGGATGATTCTCCCTACTGCGCCCTGGTCTGTCATCCTCATCCAATGGGCGGAGGCACATTGCACAACAAGGTGGTGTATCGCGCGATGAAGGCGCTCCATAGCCTGGGCATTCCAGTCTTGCGCTTCAACTTTCGCGGAGTTGGCAGAAGCGAGGGAGAGCATGACCATGGACATGGCGAACAGGACGATGTGCGTGCAGCACTCGATTTGCTGGAGCATGAATTTCACCGTCCCATTCTGTTTGCTGGATTCTCTTTTGGCGCCAATGTCGGCATGCGGGCTTGTTGCGGTGACCCGCGTGTGCCCGGATTGGTAGCGCTTGGCCTGCCGGTCGTGGCCGAGGGTCGGCACTACTCCTACCGATATCTGCCCGGCTGCAACCAGCCCAAGCTATTCATCAGCGGCGACCACGATCAGTACGGCCCTGTCGCCGAAGTCGAGGCGGTGGTCGCGACTGCTCCCGAGCCGAAACAGTTGGTGTGGATCCAGGATGCCGACCACTTTTTTGTGGACAAGCTGGACCAGGTGCAGACCGAGATCATTCGATGGGTGAAAGACAATTTCCTCGCAGGCGGCCGTTGAAAATAGCTTCGTGAGTGGATGAAAGCATGTCGACTTTGCAGGCCACAGCCCGAAGGATTTTTTACCAGTCCCTCGCCGATTGCGGCGTGGAGCAGGCGGTGGCGCGCCACGTGTCTTTGCGCGGGGAAACCTTGCAGGTAGGCGAAGAGACGATTGACCTTGGGCATGTGCTGCGAGTTCGGATTGTAGCCGTCGGAAAAGCTGCCCGCACCATGCTTGTTTCACTGCTGCGACAGCTAAGCTTGCCGGATCAGTGCGATTTGGCTGGTGTGTTGATCGCGCCGGAGGAATCACAGAGCGGCGCAAAAAAACTTCCAAACGAGATTCAATTCTTCGCAGGCGGCCACCCGACACCAAACCAGGCATCCTTCGCCGGCGCTCACGCGGCTCTGACAATGTTGAGAGAACTACCGCAAGACACAGCCGCCAATTCGCTGTGTTTGTTCCTGATCAGCGGTGGAGCCTCTGCGATGATGGAGTTACCGCTCGACCCCTCAATTTCTCTGGCGGACACGGCGAGCTTTCACCGTGCGCTGGTCGGCAGCGGCGCTTCCATTACAGAAATCAACTGCGTCCGGAAGCATTTTTCCGCAGTGAAGGGTGGCCGTCTCGCGCAGGCCGCCGGCAATGCGATGTGCCGATCGCTCCTGGTCTCCGACGTTCCCGTCGGACGCGAGGATGCGTTGGGCTCGGGCCCGACCGTTCCGGATTCTTCCACGATCGAGGAATGCCGAGAGATCCTTGAGCGATACCAACTGCTGGCACAGTTCCCTGCTGGTGTGCGGCGGTTCTTCGAATCGGACGCACTGGTGGAAACGCCAAAACCGGGTAAGCTACAGACGCAGGCGGCGGTCCTGTTGAGCGCTCAGACTCTCGCCGAAGCTGCCGCGAAAAACGCAAATTCGCTCGGCTATTTTGCTGTCATTGATAACATTTGCGATGAATGGGAGTACAAAGCCGCGGCTGGACATCTGCTCGATCGACTGCGAACTGTCCGCGTCCATCACCCTCGCGCATGCATCATCTCGGCGGGCGAAGTTAGTGTGACTTTGCCGGCAGCCAACGACACCGTGGGAACGGTCGGCGTCGGCGGACGCAATCAGCAGTTTGCCCTCTATGCCGCCACTCTTCTCGGCCCGGGAGACGACCCGGTGG
>JAJYBW010000380.1 GCA_021778815.1 Acidobacteriota bacterium
CCAATTCCAGCAAGGGCCGCGGCGGCTTCAACGAATTGCGGTTCGAGGACAAGAAGGGCTCCGAGGAAATATTTCTGCAGGCGCAGAAAGACTATAACTGGCAGGTTCTGAACAACGAGACGGGAACGGTCACTCAGGATCAAAGCATTACGGTGCAGCAGGGCAACCGTTCGATCACCGTCTCCAAGGGTAACGAGACCACCACTATTTCCCAGGGTAACCAGTCCACCACAGTCTCCCAGGGCAATCAGTCCACCACGGTCTCCCAGGGGAATCACTCGCTGGCCGTCACCGCGGGCGGCAGCAAAATCACGACCGGGCAGGCGATGGAGGTCACCGCGCAGACGTCCATTAAACTGACGGCGACGACCTCGATCGAACTGACGGTGGGCAGCAACAGTATCAAAATCGACCCCACCGGGGTGACGATCAACGGCACGATGATCAAAGGCACCGCGTCCGCCGAAATGAGTCTAAACGGTGGCGGAGCCATGGTGTTGCAGGCTGGCGTGATCCAAATCAACTGACCAGGCCGGAGCGGTGAGTTTCCCATGGTGACCGACCCAGACGTGTTGGCTACGCTGATGCGGCGGCCCAAAGTCCGGGTGTCGATACCGGCGGACCTGACGCCAGCAAGTGAAGACACGGCGGCGGCCTTGGCGGCCTTGCTGGCGGATTGGCCGGATGGCCCGCGGACGGCGCTGCGCCTGCTGGCGGTGGAGGTGCTAGCCCAGCCTGCCCTGGGAATGGGTTCGGTCCGGCGCTGTATCGAAGCAGTGAACGCCGAGATTGACATGCGCATGAGCGACCAGCTGAATCATGTGCTGCATCACCCGGAATTCCAAGCGTTGGAAGCCAGTTGGCGCGGGCTGAATTTCCTGGTGCGCGGCGTGCAGGCCGATTCTTCGCTGAAGATCCGGCTGTTTAACATTTCGCTCCAGGAACTGGGCCGGACGCTGCGTAAATTCCGCGGTGCCGCGTGGGATCACAGCCCGATTTTCAAGAAAATCTATGAGGAGGAATACGGTCAACTCGGTGGCGAGCCATTCGGGGTGCTGATCGGCGACTACTATTTCGATCATCATCCCAGGAACATCCAGGTGCTGACGGACATGGCGGGCGTGGCCGCCGCCGCCCACGTGCCATTTATCGCGGGCGCCGCGCCTTCGTTGACGCAAATGGAAAGCTGGGCGGAACTCGCCAATCCGCGCGACCTGACCCGCATCTTCCAGACCCCCGAATATGTCGCCTGGCGTGCCCTGCGGGACACCGAGGATGCGCGGTATGTCGGCCTGTGCATGCCGCGCATGCTCTCGCGCCTGCCTTATGGCGCGGCCACCGATCCGGTCGACGATTTTGCCTTCGAGGAGGTCTGCGAAGGCCCGGATACCACCGCCTATGCCTGGGCCAACCCGGCCTTTGCCATGGGTGCGAACATTGCCCGCGCGTTTTCGCTCTATGGTTGGTGTACCCGTATTCATGGCATCGAAACGGGCGGAATCGTCGATGACCTGCCGATCTTGTATTTTGAGACTGCCGACGGCGCGGTCGACACCCGCAGTTGCACTGAAATCGCACTGAACGAACGGCGTGAAGCCGAATTGTCGCGGCTGGGCCTGATCCCGCTGGTTTTTCGTAAGAATACTTCGGTCGCTGCCTTCCTAAGCGCGCACTCGCTGCAAAAGCCGGCGGAATACGAGGATGAAGCGGCGACCGCAAACGCGGTGCTGGCATCGCGACTGCCTTATCTGTTCGCCTGCTGCCGCTTCGCGCATTATCTGAAGTGTATCGTCAGGGATAAGGTGGGCGGCACGATGTCCCGCTCCCAGTTGGAAGACTTTCTGACGCGGTGGTTGTTGCGCTACGTCGATGGATCGCCCGCGACCTCGAATGAGGATTGGAAGGCGACGCATCCGCTGGAGGATGCCAGCGTTACGCTGGAGGAAAAGCCGGATAGGCCGGGACAATACGACGCCAAATTCTTTCTGCAGCCGCACTACCAGTTGGAAGGCTTGACCATTGCCTTGCGGCTGGTTTCACGCATACCCGCTGCGTGACAGGGCAAGCAGTACCCGCGCGGACCATAAAAGGGCGAGAGGCAATTCATGGCAGATGAACGGGCCAACGAAATTCTGATGCAACTGGTCGATTCGGCGGGTCGCAAAATCGAGGCGGAATCGCAAGTCGCGATTGACAGCACAAAAGACCCATTGCTGGCTGGGTTTGCACTTGGCAACTGCTTCGTCGTTGATGATTTTGGGTTCGGGATGAACATTGATGACCAGGATGCCGCGTCTGATGTCACTAATACGAGCGGCAACCCGAACATTGACGAGCGGCGTATCAGACCATCTTCCGGACCCTCGGTTAAATGGGGCAAATGGAAGAGTGGATCACCGGCGGAGATCAAGAAGATAGTTCCGTTTCCGTTGCGAATGGATGAATTCTCTATAACGCGCAGGTTCGATAAGGCCTCGCCGGTGCTGTTTCAATGCTGCGCTCGTTCGGCCACGTTTAAATCGGCGGCCATGGTCAAACGAAAAACCATCGGTAGATTGCATGGGACAGATCAATACGGCCTGCAGTCGTTTTTGCGGTTCGACTTCACCGATGTCCTGGTCACCCATGTTGGCTGGGACGATGCCGAAGTCATCAAAGAGACGATAAGATTTATTTTTCGTGGCCTTACCGTGCAGTACTGCCAGCAGGGACATGATGGTAAATTGAAAGCCCCCGGATCGGTCAGCTGGAATTTTGAAACCGCTTTAAAAAAGAAATCGTGACGGATGACAACAGCAGGAGGCGGCTGACATGGCGAATGATGTGCGCGATGTTCTGATGATGATGAAAATGAACGGGACCGCCATCCCGGGAGAGTGCTCGGCAGCGATTGGCGCCAATGATGAGTTGGCTCAAGGCTTTGTCGCGGCGTCTGCCGCGAACAAGTGGCAGAGCAATTTCTTCGCCGTGAAGGACTTCAAGATGGAGATGGGGTTGCTGGGAGACAGTTCCAACGACCCGGAGGCGCAGAAGCGTCAGCAAGAGGAAAAGATGCGGCTGCTCACCGAGGCAGTCAAGCAAAACCAGGATGGTCTAAATCTGGCCGCCACTAAAGGTTCCTCCGATTTCGCACGGTTCATGAATCGCAGTTTGGGTGGTGGGATGAAGTCCTATTCATCCAATCTGGAAGCGGTGACGTTGAACAAATATTTGGATGTTTCGTCGCTTAGTCTGTTTCAGAACTGCATAAATTCTTTTACTATTGACTCTGGTATGCTGATTAAACGTCGCGGCAGCGGCGAAAGCCAGCTTTCGACCTATCTGCGGATTGATTTCACGGATTTGCTGATCACTGAATTCAATTGGGACGAAGAAGACGTGATCGAGGAGAAAGTCGTTT
>JAJYBW010000381.1 GCA_021778815.1 Acidobacteriota bacterium
TTCGGGGTTGGAGACCCATCCCCGGGAGACGGGATTGCGGTGGATGGTGCGCAGCTTCTCCACAAACTTTCGATGCGTGAGGACATTGAAGTCATCGTAGCGCGTCTGCCAAAGGCGGTTCAGCGAGCCTCGGAGCTGCCGTGAAGTTTGTCCCTTCAACACACGCAGGGTATTGTGCAGGCGCTCTGCCTTTGGCTCGCTCAGCAGAAGGTGTACCTGTTCGGGTATGAGGACGTAACCGAAGAGAAGAAACTGGTGGCGCCGGCGAACGACTTCGAGGATGTCCAGGAACACCTTTCGCGAGTGGTCATGGTCGAGAAAGGGCAGACGGCGGTGACAGCTGAAGATGAGGAAGTGGTGATTGCCTTCATTCTGGTACCTCTTCAATCGGCTGGGCATGGGTCCATCGGAATGGGGGAGTGAGATGATTCCCACTCATGCGCAAAAAGCGCGCATGAATGGGGCACCCGCAAACGGTGATATATTCGCTTGCACATGAGAGCCAACATCGAAAGTCCGAATATAGGCTCGCGCAGCTGGCATCCGACCCAGATTTTAGATGTGAGCAGCCCCATTACGATGAAGCCTGCGCGCCTGTTGGACCGATACTTCTATTTTTTTATGTCGCTGCTGATCGCAGCAACCGTGATGTACGGCTTTAGCCAGACGGTGGAACAGCGCCTTATCCACGCCGTGCCCTCCCGGCCTTTCTTGCTCTATGTACATGGGGTGATTTTCTCAGGGTGGGTGGCTTTTTTCTTCTTCCAGTCTCTCCTGATTCGAACGCACAATGTGCGATTGCATCGCACGATGGGCTGGCTCGGCGTCGCTCTAGGCAGCGCTGTATTCGTGATTGGCATCTGGACCGCGATCGTGATGTCGCGCTTCAGAATCCTTCACTTTCAAGGAAGAGGCGCGGTCCAGAATCTTGGGCTTTCGTTCTATGACATCGGAGCGTTTGGCGTTGCATTTGCGCTGGCAATGGTGTGGCGGAAAAGGCCTGAGTATCACAGGCGGCTGATTCTGGTCGCAACTTGCGCTTTGACGTCTGCGGCGTTTGGCCGCTTTCCGGCTCACCTGATGCCACAGCATTGGTTCTTTATCGGTGTGGACCTGCTCGTTGTGCTTGGGGTCGTGCGTGATTTGATCGTTATCCGGCGTATTCACCGCGTATATCTGATCGCTCTTCCTGCGTTCGTGCTATCCCAGTGCGCCGTGATGTATGTCCTCTTGAGCCAGCCTCCCTACTGGACGAAGATCGCGAACGCAATTCTGCGCTGACCAGAAGGACTCTGGTTTGGTGGTGAGCCGGGCTTGGCCCCGGTTTGAGGCGAGGTTGTTTCCCGTTGGGAGTGCCACCGGTCCCTCGCTTTTGGGGACCGGGGATGCGGACTCGCGGGGTCGGGAGGGTTATGCTTGCCCACCCTAAACGCAAAAGACGTGTTGAGGATGGGGCACGCGGCGGGAGTGAGTTGATCCCCACTCATGCGCAAAAGGCGCGCATGAATGGGGCACCCGGCGGACGGCATGGGCTCCGCATTTGTGCGGGAACGGACGCCGGGAGGGTTGGGGTGGGCGACCTGTCCTCACCTATTCTTCAGTCCGCCTAGATACAGGACCAGGCTGTCGATTTCGGCTTGAGAAGCTGCAGTTGCGGGCATGGCGCTGCCGGCAACTGGAGACATGATCTGCTGTTTCAACTCGCTTGCTGTCCTCCGGCTTCCAATCCCGTCCAGCGGAAAACTGTTGTTCCCCGCACCAGCGATTGAGTGGCAAGCCGAGCATGTAAGTTTGTCGAACAGATCTCTCCCAGTAGACATACCTTCCGCACTGCCCGCGCCGTTCTGTTCGCCGGGTTTATGCGTATCGTAATATGCCAGAAACTTTGCAATTGTGCCGGCATCGCGGTCATCGATGTGCGAGCTGGCCATGTCCTGCATTCGGCGCACTTCCTGTGTCCAGCCAGCCTCGGAACGCGACACATTCAGGCTTAGAAAAAGCGCATGGCATTCTGAGCATTTGCCTGCGAACACGCGGAAGCCGTGCTGGATGTCAGGAGGATAGGTACTGACGTTGACGGTAGATTCTGGTGCGCCATGACGCCACGGCGGAGCTGCCTGCGCGGCAAAGCCCGACACGACAGCCAACGCCACAAGAGCTGAACTCGATAAGAACCGATGTTGCTTCATTGCTGATTCCTCGTCTTTGCCGTTAGAAGTTGAACTGAATATCTGCTTCGTAGGTTCGAGTGGCGGTGGCGGTGAATGCTACCGGGTCGATGCCGTGGAAGTTTCCGACGCCCAGACGGCCGATGATGTTCCCTTCGGAAGTGAATGCTTTTTCCACGCCTGTCTGCCACTGCTCCAGATTGGTGGGATGGACGCCGCTGGTTACATCCTGCCGCAGCCGGTCGTACCGTCCAGCCAAAGCAAACCCTCGCTGGATGTAGTAGTCGATCTCGGCAAAATACCCGTTGGAAAGATAGCTGGCGGGAGCCCCCGTGACCGGATCCTCCCAATCGTCGTTACCGTGCAGGTAGCCGGTAAGGAGATCCACTTTGTTCCTGCCGATCATGTAGTTGGCGAATGCCCCATCGCGACGGATGCGGCCGTAGTAGTTGAATTGGTTGGCGAGACCCGTGTTCTGAATCTGGTTCTTCTGGCCCTGATAGGTGACGAAACTGATGCCGCTTTCCGGTGCATACCACCAGTCGGCGTCCAGCCAAACGTCTTTGCTGTTTTTGGTGGAGTTGCTGGTGAGGATTTCGCTGCCGTCGGCGTGATCGCCGTTCGTCACTTTGAGGTTGACTCCGAGGATGTCCTTGTATTTCGACGATGACCACGTGTAACCCGCTTCCGCGGCGACCGGGGACTGGTCGAGCACAAAGTTGGTTGGCCCCTTGTTCTCGAAAATCAGCGGCGCGGTGGGAAGCAGGCTGTAAATCTCGGCGGCCCGTGTTCCTTCGGTCACCTGGAGGTGCTCCCGTCCCACCGTGACGTACCAACTGCTTTTTGCATTGCCACCGACATAGCCTATGTGGGCGTTGGGCATATTCGGATTGGTCTGCCCATTGGTGACGATGTCGAACTCGGAGTAGTAGAAGAACTGGGTGTTTGGAATCCAGCCTCCAAAATAGGCGTTCCACGCTCCGACCTGGATGGCTGAAGTCGATGATGGGGCCTGCCCCTGAGCCGTAGACCGCTGCGCCGAAAAGCTGAAATCAGATACCGCCATGGCGGCGTTATTTGTGAGGCTCCATTCTGGTTCCTTCCGGACCAGATCGATAATTCGTTCAACCTGACTGTTGGGTTCGAGGGATGCGGGAAGATGGTGCCCCAACCGCTGGAACATATATCCCTGCTCGTTGAGCACCGGCGGAATAGTGTG
>JAJYBW010000382.1 GCA_021778815.1 Acidobacteriota bacterium
GCAGCGTCGCCCCCGGTGAACTTGGCCGCGGCAAAGATTGCCAGCAGGCAGTAGCCGAGGTGATTGATGGAGGAGTAGGCAAAGATGCGCTTCAGATCCTTCTGCGCCAGCGCCGCGTAGGCGGAAAGGACAATGGTGGCGACGGCCAGCCACAACAGCGGCGTCAGCACCATTTGCATCTGCGCGCCGAAGATGGGCAGCAGTATTCGGAGGAAGCCATAGAGCCCCATCTTCGACATGGCGCCAGTCAATACGATGGTGGTGCCGGTGGGCGCTTCCGTATAGGCGGAAGGCAGCCAGGTGTGGAAGGGAATCAGCGGCACTTTGACCGCGAAGCCGAGGAACGCTCCTGCAAAGAGAATCAGCGCCACGTGATGAGGAGTGAAGCGGTGCCAGCCCAGCTTCGCGATGACAGCGGGCATTAGCTGACCCTGTTGCGCGAGGGAGGCGAGTTCGATGAAATCAAATTTTCCGGTGGCGAGAAAGATTGCTAGGAAAGAGAGCAGCAAGGCGATGCTGCCGACCATGGTGTAGACCAGGAATTGGGTGGCGGCGGCGGTGCTGCGCGTTCCTCCCCAGAGTTTGATGAGGAAGAAGGCTGGAATCAGGCTGAGCTCCCAAAAAATGAACCAGTGGAAGAAATTGAGCGCGGTGAAAGTGCCGAACAGGCAGGCCTGCAGCAGCAACATCAGCGAGAAATAGAGACCCGCGCGCTCTTGAATTTGCAACGACGCCAGGATTCCGATGGGGACGACGATCGAAGTCAGGAGCAGCATCAGCAGGCCGAGTCCGTCGATGCCCACGTGATACTCGACACCGAGAGCGGCAATCCATGGGACTGTCTGTTGAAACTGAAGCGCACCGGAAGCGGAGTCGAAGTGAGCCCACAATAGCAAGGTGATGGCGAGAGCCACGAAGCCGAAGATCAGGGCGATCCAGCGCGCAACATTTTTGCTGCTGCCGCCAAAGGAAAGCACGAAGAGAGCGCCGACAACGGGCACAAGGGTCAGGACTGTGAGCCACGGGAAGGCGTTCATCGCGTCGCTCCCCATAGCAGGAAGCCAGCCAGCGCAATCAGCGCGATGCCGATCATGCGGAGATAACTTTGTACGCGACCGCCCTGCAGTCGCGAGAAAATCTGGCCGCCCAGCGACACGGTCTGGCAGCCCTCATCAAAGCCGGCGTTGACAACTTTGGTGTCGACAATATTATCGAGCCAGGCGAAAGCGAGCACGAGATGCGACAACGTTTGCACCGCGCCGTTCCAGATCCAGCGGTCGAGCCAATCGCAGATGCGCGACCATGCGGTATTCAGGCGAACCAGGGTCGCGCCATAAAGTGCGTCGACGTAAAAGGCGTGTCCGAGCAGAGTGAACACTTGGGACTGCAGGCGTCCGACGGCATCCGGAGCATCGGCGCTGGCAATCGGCTTGCGGCCATAGAAATACCAGCCCAGGCCGAGACCAATGAAAACAACGATGGAGGAGGCAAGCATGACCGACAACAAGCCCGGGCCAGAGAACGCCGAAAAGCGCACCACCGCATGCTTGCCGCTGAGAAAGGATTCGAACCAGGGCCAGGCGGGCGTGTCGACCAGGCCAAGGAGCAAGGCGAAGGCCGCAAGAATCGTCAGCGGAATGGTCATGATCGCGGGGCTCTCATGTGGCGTCGATGCGGCGTGGTGCGCGGAGGCGGTCGCTGAGTCTAGACGCGACGAGCCGGCAAACACGTAATAGACCTGACGAGTCATATAGAAGGCCGTCAGCAGTGCGCCAAATGCGCCCAGATAGAAAGGTGCCTTGGAGATGCTCCATGTATTGGCAGCGTGCAGGATTTCGTCCTTGCTCCAGAAGCCGGAGAACAGAGGAAAGCCGCAGAGCGCGAGCATGCCGACGGCATACGTCAGGAATGTGATCGGCATCGATTTTCGCAGGCCGCCCATCTTGCGAATATCCTGTTCGCCATTGCAGCCGTGAATCACCGAGCCCGCACCCAAAAACAGCAGCGACTTGAAGAAGGCGTGGGTGATCAGGTGGAACATGCCAATCGCCACGCCGCCGATGCCGAGGCCCATCATCATATAACCGAGCTGCGACACGGTGGAGTAGGCGAGGATGCGTTTGATGTCCCACTGCGCAGTAGCGATGAGAGCGGCGAAGACCGCAGTGATCGCGCCCACCCAGGTGACGACGATCAGCGCCGTAGTGGGAGTCAGCTCCAGGCCGGGACCTGCATGGGCACTCATTAATGGATAGACACGAGCGATGAGAAATACGCCAGCGGCCACCATGGTGGCCGCGTGGATCAAAGCGCTGACCGGGGTGGGGCCTTCCATCGCGTCAGGCAGCCATACGTGCAGCGGCACCTGGCCGGATTTTCCAGCGGCGCCGCAGAAGATGAGCAGCGCAATGCCGGTGGAGGCGGCCATTCCCGTGACCGTGATGTGGGTCACGAGAGTAGCCAGCGCAGAATGTTCGAGGCAACCGGATCCGCCATCGTAAAAGAGCAAAGTGCCGGTCTGCGCGTAGAGCCACGCCATGCCGATGAAGAAACCAAGATCGCCAATGCGGGTGACGATGAAGGCTTTTTTCCCCGCGGCTGCTGCTTCCGGCTTGTGATACCAGAAGCCAATCAGCAGGTAGGAGGTGAGCCCGACCAGCTCCCAACACATAAAGAGCAGCAGCAGGCTATTGGAAATGACGACGCCCAGCATGGCCCCCGCAAACAGCGCGAGAAAGCAGAAGAAGCGGGTGAAGTTTTCGTCGTGCTCCATGTAGCCGACGCTGTAGATAAAGATCAGCAGGCCAACCAAGGTGACCATCACCAGCATGACGGCGGTCAGGGGATCGAGCATCCAGCCAAGTTTCAGCCACTCATTGCCGAACTGGAACCAACGGAAATCGACAACCTGACGGGCTGGCAATCCCTGATTGCTGAGAGAAAGAACATGCGCGAATGCGATGACGGACAGCAGGAAGGAAACCGCCATGGAGCCGATGGCGAGCGAAGCGGCCAGAACGCGATTGCGCCGGCTTGCCAAGGCGCTGATCCCGGCTGCCACAGTGGGCAATGCGGGCACCAGCCAGAGGTTTTGAACAATCCAGGTCATCCGGTCTCAGAAGGTTGAAAAGCAGTTGAAAATCTGCGATTGGTTTTCGCAGTAAAAGTGTAACGGTCAAAAAAAATCAGTGCACAGCAAAAGTCGTTCGTACGTTTCTCAACCTTTCATCGAATTCATCTGGTCTAATTCGGTGGTTTTCGAATGGCGATAGACGGCCAGGATGATGCCCAGGCCGACGGCAGCCTCGGCGGCAGCGATGCCGATAGAGAAGATGGAAAACATCACGCCGGTCAGCGCCTCCGGGTGCGGCCCGTAGCAGA
>JAJYBW010000383.1 GCA_021778815.1 Acidobacteriota bacterium
ATCTCCCAGTCGCTCGACAGCGGTTCTTCGCTGCAGAAACTCCTGCTCGTGCCGAACGTCGTTTATGTGTGCGACTTTCAGTCGATGAAAACTTGCAGCGATACATCCACGGCAGCCACCCGGTTGATATTGGAAGCAGCTCGCGCAATTTTATGCAGGCGCATGGGTGGGAACTGGATTCGGCGCAGTCAATACACTGGCAACCTTCTGCAAAAATTCCTCGCCGCTAAATGGCTTGGGAAAGACCTCGATCCCCTGGATGCTCCACTGGTATTGCAGACGATCGTCCTGAAGAAATCCGCTCACCATCAGGATGCGAATGCCATGACATTTCGTGCGCAGGTACAGCGCAGCCTCATAGCCGGAGATGCCGCTCAGGTATGGGCGGACCAGCAGCAAGTCGGGTTTGCATCGGCTCAGCCAGTCCACCGCGCGCGACAGATCGCTGGCCGGCAAAACTACATAACCCTTATCCTCCAGCACCTCCTGCAGCACCAGGCGCAGGTTCGAGTCGGAGCAAAGTAGAAGGATGGTGGTTTCCTTCTTGACAACTTCACGCGGTTCGCCAATCACGGTGCCTCGCAAAAGTCTTCAGATTTTACGTTCGGTTGAACTCATCCTGCCTATCTCGGTTGCACCAGAATCGTAGGAACTCCCATGATCGTTTCGGCTCTTGGATGACGATTCTACAGCAGCCGTTCCAAGCGGCGCCATCGGCATGTTGCGCAGGCGTTTTCCTGTGGCCGCAAAGATGGCGTTGCCCACAGCCGGCGCCAGCCCGATGATGCCGCTTTCTCCCGCACCGGCAGAAGGCAAGTCCTTGCGGTCGAGGAGAACCACTTCAATCTGCGGCGCATCACTGAAGCGCGGCACGCGATATTGCGCGAAGTGCGGGTTGAGAATGCGTCCGTTGGCAAATTGAATTTGCTCAAACAGCGCCCCTCCAATCCCCTGGACGATCGCTCCAGAAACCTGGTTGCGCAGACCGTCCGGATTGACGATGGCCCCTGACTCCCAGGCCTGGACCACGCGGCGAATTTTGATCGTGTTCGCCGGCGGAACAATCTCCACTTCGACGCAGGTGGCGACGTAGCCGCCTTTATCATTGCCGCAGGCGATGCCAATGCCGCGCTGGCGAGTGGACTTCATCTGGCTCCAGTTGAACTTGTCTGCCGCAGCCTGCAGCACGGCGCGCAGTCGCGCATCGGTCAGATTCTTCATGCGAAATTCCAACGGATCCATGCCGACCGCATGCGCAACCTCATCCATGTGAGATTCACGCGCGAAGTTGTTCGCCGTGGCCGCAAGCGCACGGTAGGATCCCTGCCGCAACGGCGAATCTGCCGGATGAAATTGGCTGAGCGGATGGGCCACGTTATACGGAGTGGTAATGGCCGCCGGGCCGGAGTTGTAGTTGTGATGTTCCCAGGCGACCAGCGTGCCGTCGCGATTGGCGCCGCTGCTGATCTCAATCAATCCGGCGGGCCGAAAGTAGGCCCAGGTAAATTCCTCTTCGCGTGTCCAGACAAGCTTGACTGGCTTTCCGGTTGCTTTGGCCAGGCGCGCCGCTTCAACAGCAGCTTCG
Organism: Acidobacteriota bacterium; assembly: GCA_021778815.1. Classification (GTDB taxonomy): domain Bacteria; phylum Acidobacteriota; class Terriglobia; order Terriglobales; family Acidobacteriaceae; genus JAKAAZ01. The sequence goes on from JAJYBW010000383.1 coordinate 1,586, forward strand.
CCCGTATGTTTGCCGCCGTAGCCACTGCCCATGTCCGGCTGAATCACTCGAACCTTTTCCGGCGGCAGATGAAACGCGGCCATCAGTTCATCGCGAACACCAAAGGGGCGCTGAGTTCCCGTCCAGACTGTCAGCTTGTCGTTTGTCCATTCAGCCACCGCGGCACGCGGTTCCAGCGGCGCATGCGCAATGTATTGCACCGTGTATTGCTGGTGCAGTTGGATCGGAGCAGCGGCCATGGCCTGCGAAACGGAGCCGGGGGACTGCTTCGCGCCGTCGTCATCCTCCGCGCCTTTAGCAGATTGTTTGAAGGACGCGAACAGTCCTTGGTTCGAAGGCTGTGCCGGCACGTTCCACGTAGCGCGCAATGCCGATAGCGCGCGTTCCGCGGTCGAGAGATCTGCCGCAGCGACCGCAATAAAGTCTCCATCGTGTACGACTGTGACTCCAGGCATTTTCTCCGCTTTGGTTGCGTCGAGCGAAACCAGCGTGGCATTGAATCCCTGCGGCCGCAGCACTTTTCCAAACATCATTCCAGGGCGAACAATGTCCGACGGATATTTGTGTTTGCCGATCACAAAGTCGCGTCCGTTCACCTTGGGAACCGCGGTGCCCGCAATCTTCCAAGCACTGGCCGGGGTCAGCGGAACCGCGTCGGAGACCGCCTGCACCAATGTTTCGCCGCGAGTTAATTCACCATAGCTGAGCGACTGGCCTGGATGTGGCCCCGTCACTTTCGCGTCGTCAGCAGTCAGAGATGCTGGATCGACACTCCATCGCTTGGCGGCTATATCGATCAGCAGTTGACGCGCGGAGGCGGCCATCTTGCGAAGCTGTGGGCCCATCGTGGGCGTGGTGCGGCTGCCAAACGTGCCCGCGTCCCAGGGGACAAGATCCGTATCTCCCATCAGCATGGTGATGGAGTCGAAGGGAACTCGCAGTTCCTCGGCGACCTGCTGCGCCAGTGACGTGCGAATGTTCTGCCCTACCTCCACCTTGCCCGTGAAGACTGTGACCTGGCTGTCAGGTGCAATGGCAAGCCACGCCGCGATGTCAGTGGGCAGTTCGTGGCTGCCGAAGGTGCGACCGGATTCCTGCGCCAATGCGTAGTGGTCAGTGAGACAGACGAGCAATCCTCCGCCAAAAAGTTTTAGAAAATCGCGGCGATCAACGCGAAACCAGTACGGCTTGTCGTTGACGGTATGTTGCGCCAGCTCTGCCGCCAGCGGATCGAGGCCGCTCATTGGCCACCTGCCTTTGCCGGCGATCCCGAAGCTCGCTGTACCGCGGCAAGGATGCGGGGATAGACGCCACAGCGGCAGATATTCCCATTCATATAGGTGACGATTTGATCTTCCGTCGGATGCGGCGTTTCGCGCAGCAGCGCGGTGGCGCGCAGCACCATGCCGGAGGTGCAGTAACCGCACTGGAAGGCGCCTTCCTCCACAAATGCTTGCTGCACCGGGCTTAGCGTTCCGTTCGTTTCCAGACCTTCAATGGTGGTGATATTCTTGGTCGCCGCAGCCGATACCGGAGTCAGACAGGAGTGAATCGGCTTGCCATCCAGCAACACCGTACAGGCGGCACATTGGCCTTCGCCGCACCCGTATTTGGTCCCGGTCAGGTCAAGGCGATCGCGCAGGACGGAGAGTAGGCTTTCGTCAGGCGAAGCGGTGACGTGCAGATTCGTACCGTTAATTGTAAGAACGTATGTTTCCATCGCGGGCTCCGATGCGGGTGCCGAGGGGATGCTAACGCAACAAGAATACGCCAATGGCGACGTCGTG
>JAJYBW010000384.1 GCA_021778815.1 Acidobacteriota bacterium
CGTGCATGAAAGCAATTCCGACCACATCGTCCAGGTTGCTTCGATACACAGGCACGCGGGAGTAGGCGTGGGTGCGCAGCTGCTCTGAAAATTCAGCCAGCTTCATGTCGGCGGGGACGGCAAAAATCGCAGGTCGAGGGGTCATGACTTCGCGCACGATTTTATCGCCAAACTCTACGGCGGAGCGGACCAGGGCACGATCGCTTTCATCCAGAATGCCTTCTTCCTTGCCAGCCTCAATCAGCGCTTCTACCGCTTCCGCCGAATCTTCTTCGACCTGCGGCTGGTCGGATTCTGCTAGTGCGGCGATGGAAAGCAGAAAACCCAGAACCAGGGTGATGGGCAGCATGAGGTAGAACAGCGCGCGTAGCACGCCGGTGAGTTGCGCTATCCATTGGCCGCGAGTGCGGGTGAAAAACAACTGCGGCAAGAATTCATGGAACAGCAAAATGGTCAGAACGATAGCGAGAACCGTTTGCGCGACGCCGCTTTCAATGGACCCGGAGTTGTCCTGGTGCGCGCGTAATGCAACGTGGGCAAAGACCAGCGCCAGCGACGCAAGGGAGAGCAGCTTCAAGATAGAAGCGGATTGGGCGGCATGTTCCCGGGACATTCCCAGGCGGGGTTCAATCTGCTGTTCCCAGACATCGATATTTTCCTGAAACTCGCGCGACAGAAACTTCCCCATCTCGGAATACAGCCGGTTCACGTAGGAGGCCAGCGTAAGAATGGCGAGCAGCAGCAGAATCAAGATGAATTGCAGGATTGTCATGGGCGGCCGGCCCGTTTTCTGCCTGCGCTTGTGCGAGCGCCTGAGGCGCGCGAGATGCTTTTTGCGTTGATCCGTTTGGAAGGAGCGGTCTGGGCCGTGCTGCGGGCAATCAAGGTGATGGGTAATCGAAAGCGGCGACGCAACTGTTCTTCCCGGGCGGCCATTTCTCCCGCATCGGTTTCATGATCGTATCCGGCCAGGTGCAGCAGACCGTGCAGCATTAAAATTTTCAGCTCGGTGATCACGGAATGGCCAAAGCGCTGCGCCTGACGGGCCGCTGCATCGAGCGAGATGGCGAGATCCCCTGCGACCGAGGGATGCGCTGGCTGTTGGTCGGAAGACGTTTGCGCTGGAATTTCGAGCGCAGGAAAAGAAATCACATCGGTGGCGTGGTGCATGCCGCGAAATTTTCCGTTGAGGCGCTTGATTGCGCTGTCCGACGCCAACAACACGGAGACATGGCCTGCCACAGGCACAGCCTTTCGTGCTCGCCGCAGAAACAGGCGCAGCGCGGAGAGGGCGAGCGCCGCGTCGGCTCTGCCTTGGGTGGTGCTTTTGGCTTCAGGGTCGATGATGATCATCGCATGAAGCATGATACCGCAGGGCATTTGCTGGAACGGTGAACGGCACGGGTCCGGTTGTGCGCGTCTGCCAGAAACGGCAAATCGTCGCCGCCTTACCCGTGTCGATCATGTTCACAGAAACAGCCGAGGTCGTATCAATCCTCACGTTATTGTGTTTGCACTTGCGGCTGATCGTCCGCCACGCTGCGCAAAGGTTCGGCGATTCCGAGCGGCAACTCGCGTTGGCCCCGAGTGTAGCCATCGTAGGCGCAAACGATCCGCTGCACCAGTTGATGACGCACCACATCTCCCTGCTCGAAATAGCAGAAGTCGATGCCGTCGACATTCTTCAGCACGTCGATGGCCTCAATCAGCCCGGACTTGCGCGGGTTGGGCAAATCGATCTGGGTGATGTCGCCGGTAATGACGGCTTTGGCGTTATTGCCCAGGCGCGTGAGAAACATCTTCATCTGCTCGCTGGTGGTGTTCTGTGCCTCGTCCATGATGATGAAGGCATCGTTCAGCGTGCGTCCGCGCATGAACGCCAGAGGAGCGACTTCAATCACACTGCGTTCCAGCATTTTGTCGACGCGGTCCGGCTCCAGCAAATCGTAGAGCGCGTCATAAAGAGGCCGCAAATATGGATCGACTTTTTCCTGCAGTGTGCCGGGCAGAAATCCGAGGCGCTCTCCGGCTTCCACCGCGGGACGCACCAACACCAGCCGTGAAACTTTTTTCGCCGTCAGCGCTGCTACAGCCATCGCCACCGCCAGGTAGGTTTTCCCCGTGCCAGCCGGGCCAATGCCGAACACCATGTCCGAATGCTCAATCGCCTCCAGGTATTGCCGCTGGTTGACCGATCGAGGCTGCACCATGCGGCGAATGCCGGTCGAGCGCTGCTTGCCGCTATCGACCAGGCTGCGCAGTGTCACCGCCTTGTCGGCGACGACCAGCTTCAGCATTCCGTTCAGCTCGCCATTCTGCAGCGTTACGCCGCCGCGGCGCAGCGCTTCATAGTCGGCGAAAATCTGCTCCACGCGGGCGATCACTTCCGGTTCACCCTCCAGATAAAGGGCGTCGGACCGCAGGTCGATGCGAACTTTCAGAGTGTTTTCGATCAGATGAAGGTTTTCGTCGCGGGTGCCGAAGATGGGCTCGATGTTGGGGGTGATCTCGATGGTTTTCTTCATCAATATGACTATTTGCCTCCATTGGATTCTGCTGCGCCAAGGCGGAAGACAGCGCGAGCTGCCTGCGGACGTTGCATTCTGTTGGATTGCCGGGAACGGGGTTCGGATGGCTGAGCCGCCAGCAGCGTCGCATCTTTCCGGGCAAGCTCGAACCCGTGGGTTGGGCTGTCCGGTCGGTTGGTTCGCAGTACGTCGCTGAGCACGAGGATGATGCGCACAGAGTAGCGCCGAGGAAGTTTCGAGTCAATCGACAAATGAAAAATATTTTGTGACATCGGAATCTATTTGATTTGTGGGCAATGTAGCCTGACGTCGTTCCGCCATGTGCAGCCGCGGGCAGCTAACGTCTCTCCTGCCCCTTCCAGGAATAAGATGGTTGCATCATGGCCGAGGTCGCGAACGAATCCGCTGAAACCATGTTGCACGGGTCGGTGCTGGTGTTGTTGCAGTTTGATGTGTGTGAAGCGATCCGCCTGGATCAATTGCGGGAACTGATCCGGCCCCGCACCGTGGAACACACCATTCCCAAGCATGCGCCCCCGGGATACGTTCGCTATCAGCGGCCGCCAGTGGTTGAGACCATTGAACCCCTGGTGCTGGAAAGTGGCGAGCGGCTGCATGGGGAGATCAAGTATTACGACTACGGCGTGCTGAGCGTGGTCTTCGAGCTGGCGTTTTCTGGCGGATGGGAAAAGTTGACCGGCCTGGCAAGTCGCTGGGTGTGGGATGTCGACTTTGCCGCGCAGGCGACGGAAATTGTGCGCAGCCGGCTGGCAGGCGCGGCTCCAGCCTTGGTGAAGCCGTATGCCGAGTGGCTCAGCGAAGATTATTTGATCTTCCATGT
>JAJYBW010000385.1 GCA_021778815.1 Acidobacteriota bacterium
GGCGCGATCGGGAGTTTCCGGATCTGGAACCGGACTCCAGCCTTCATCAACTGATCGAACTGCTGCAGCTGAAAGCGGATCGCGTCGCGGTAGAGCGAAATGGGGACATAGTTTCTCGCGCGACATGGGAAGAGGTAGCGTTGCAGGACGGCGACAAACTGGAAGTTGTCCAATTTGTCGGCGGTGGCCGGTAAGTCGCTCAGGGTTACGTGCAGATCCGACCCGGCAAGGATTCCGTTTCCGGCGTCCAGGCTGCTGACCTCTCAGATCCACAATTATCCAACCGCAAACTTGTTGATGTCACTTCCGAGCAGGTTGACTCCGGCCGCGGCGCGGCGTATTGTTTGCCAAGTAAAAATCTCTCGCGCGCGGAGTTTCGCTATGCTCGTTCCGTCACGTTTCACTCATCGTTTGCTACCTGTTCTCGCCGTTGTCCTCGCTTCCACCCTATCTACGGGAACGGTTGCAGCCCAGACCCCAGCTCCTGAAACCGGAACCGGTTGGTCGCAGCCAGACACGCTCCGCATCGCCAAAGAGATCCAGAAGAAGCTAGGCGGCCTCGCCAACTATTCCGTTTTCGATTGGATAACATTCGGGTTTCACGATAAGACCGTTGTGCTGAAGGGTTACGCATCTCGTCCGATTCTGAAAACGGAGGCTGGCAACGCAATCAAGGGTATCCCCGGCGTGGAAGGGGTGGACAACCAAATTGAAGTTCTTCCTTATTCGATGATGGACGACCGCATCCGCGGTGCCGTATACAACCGCATTTACACACAGCCGGCGTTGCGGAGGTACAACGCTTACCAAGGCACCAACCGGCAAGCGATTGCTCCCGGACCCAGTATTGCCCGGATGGCTGGTGGAATTACCGCCGATCCTCCCATGGGCTTCAACGCGATTCACATTATCGTTGAGAACGGTAACGTTGCTTTGTACGGAGTGGTCGATAGCGAGAGCGATGCAGCGATCGCGGACATGCAGGCCAAGTCCACGCCGGGAACCTTCAGCGTTGAAAATTATTTGATGGTTCCTCCCAAGCCACCGAAGGCAGACAAGAAGAAATAGTCGCTCCTAAATAGCGGCAGCAGCGATTGCTTGCGCCTATCTCGGTTCTCGCCGAGGTGGCATGTTTGCTGCACGTAAACCTTGACACGACGTAAAGCCTCCTTTACTTTTTATGTAAAGGAGGCTTTACGTCGTGAATGAACTCTGCAAAAAATATCGTAACCAGGCCTACGTCGGGTTTCTTGCGTATGGCGCAGTGACAGCCATTGCCATGTGGGCGGTGCTGAAGTATCCGCTGGGAATCTGGCGCCTGCCGGTTGCCTTGGCTCCCATGGTGCCGGCGCTCTTCATTGCGCGGTCGGTTGTGCGCCTGTTCTCCAGTGGTGACGAACTTCAGATCAAAATCCAAATGCAATCTCTGGCATTTGCTTTTGTCGGTACGGTGTTGTTGACCCTGGCCTACGGCTTTCTGCAGATGGCCGGGGTTCCCACAGCCAACTGGGTTTGGGTCTGGCCGGTGATGGGCACGTTGCTTCTGATTGGGAAGCTGGTTGCCAAGAGCAGATATCAGTGAAAAATCGGGTACGAGAACTGAGAGAGGGACGTGGTCTATCGCAAGCCGAGTTCGGCGAGACGATTGGCGTATCACGCCAAACGATCTACGCCATTGAAATCGGCAAGTACGATCCAAGCTTGCCTCTGGCGTTTCAGATCGCGAAACAATTCGGCTGTCGCATTGAGGATATTTTCGATCCGAAGGGGTAAGCGCGGCGACGGCTTGGCTACTGCGCCAGCAATAGCAGACCGAACAGGAACACCCATAGCATGCCCATCACGTGCCAGTACCAGCCGGCTGTGTCGACAATCACCTGGCGAATTTCCATGCGCCGGGAGGATCGCAGGGCAATCAGCGCTATAAGGAGAGCCCCAACGCCAAACATGAGATGCAGCGTGTGGGCCCCGGTCACCAGGTAGAAAAAATGGCTGTTCGGATTGGACGCCATAAAGACGCCTTCGCCGTAGAGTTGCCGCCAGGCGATCAGCTGACCGGCAATAAACAGACATCCCAGAACCAACGTGGACACGATCCACGGGAACGCACGCCTGGAGGTGGGACGACCCAGTCCGAGCCATTCTTCCATCACGTCGAATTCACGAAAGACGCTGCGACGAGCCATTTCCATGGTCAGCGCGCTCAGCACCAGGATGGCGGTGTTGATCCAGAGAATTGGAGGTACCGTCAGCGGGCTCCAATCGAGAATGTATTGGTCTTCCATCCGGATGTGGCTGGCATGCTGCTTGGCATAGAAGGCCAGGATCAGGCAGAAGAAGAAAATCAGGTCACCCGCGAGAATCGCTCCCAGGCCCATGCGACAGCGGGTCAGCAAATCGCGCGGGCCCCGGCGAGATTGGTCTCGTTCCCAATTTTCATCGCCGCCGCCACCGCCGGTGGGTCGACGACGAACGGGCGGACGACCGCCGCTGCCTGGATCTTTCCGTTCAACATCAATCGGAGCTTGAGTAATGGTAGCGGACATAGCGGGCGGGTTCCCGAATACTGGAAGTCTACTCTCTGTTCGATGCGGTTATCGCATGAAAAGTTCCGCAAACGCAACGCAGGCGTTAACACTGCAATAATTTTCCCGCAAACGCTTTATTGGACGGAGGTCGCAGGCCGATGGATATCTGGAGAGTCCCATTCGAGCGTTTCCGCGTTCCAGGGATTTGGCGAGGATTTCTGACCTCGAGTCCAGCTATGCAGCACGTTCCATAAGAACAGCAATTGCGCGGCAACCAGGAGGAATGCTGCCATGCTAATGAACTGTTCCAGCGGAAGCAGATTCTGAAGGAACGCTGCGGTGTCCGTGAGTTGAGCATACTGGCGAGGTTCTCCGGCGAGACCCGCAAAATGCATGGGGAAGAACACGGCATAGGCGCCGATCAGCGAGAGCCAGAAATGCCAGCGTCCCAGCCGTTCGCTCATACGTTTGCCGGTGAGCAGCGGGAACCAGTAGTAAATGGCGGCAAACAGCGCGAAACTGACCGCCATTCCCATGATCAGATGAAAGTGGGCGACCACGAAAAATGTGTTGTGCAGGTAGCTGTCGAGAATGGGTTGGGCCAGGATTGGGCCGGTCAATCCTCCAGTGATGAACAAAGAGACAAAACCAAGAATGAACAGCAATGGAGTGGCGCGACGAAGGCCGCCGGCAAAAATTGCGGCTAGCCATTGAATTACCTCGACGGCGGACGGAATCGCGATGGCGATGGTGGCCAGGCCGAATCCACGGCCGACGTAGGGATTCATTCCACTGACGAACATGTGGTGACCCCAGACGGCAAACCCCAGC
>JAJYBW010000020.1 GCA_021778815.1 Acidobacteriota bacterium
CTGCACCCTCCAGCTTCCTGCGAACCCGGATGAGTCGATCGATCGACAGCGCGGCTCCCGCCGGAGCAAACATCAGAAAGAATCCAGTTACTCTCAAGAACACATCCCCACCATGCAGGATGTAGAGATTCCGTTGTTGAATGGAAGCCAGACAGACGAACACCACGATGCTACTCAGGCGAGTCCAGAGTCCGATCGTAAGCAGGATTGCGAAGCCGAGAAAAATCCAGAAAAAAGCCGCAATCCAGGTGTCATTTGGCGGCATCACGGTAAACAGGTTGAGTCGCACGCCCGGCTCGACTTGACTCATGGTCTGAAGCGTCACCCAGCTGTGAACGCCAAACCAATCCAGCCATTCCGAATGCAGCATCACCAGCGTCATGGTGACGCAGAATCCGTACAAAATGCGAAATACTGCGATGGGCGTGGGAGATTGCGGTGCGAAGAAAAAGCGCTCCCATGCCTCACGCAACCTGGCCAGCGTCATCGCAGGTCCTCATTGCTGACAAAGTATTCGTAGAAGAATTCAGGCTTGGGTACAGGCTCATGAGCTGAAGTCACCCCATAGAGTATTGGAGCTTGAAACTTCATCAGGATCACCGTCTGCGGAGGATCCGCCGGGTTGTCATCCATTCTGGCGACATGGCGGGCCACGTCTGGCCATAGCGCTCCATATCTCGGATCGCACAGGACTTCAGCAAATTTTCTATATCGCTCTTCACGGTAGCGCTTGCCATAACTCAGTTGCTCCATACGCGGAAAATCGAAGGTGCGCATGTGGTGTGCCTGGGTCACAACAGCGGCTTGAACGTAGGAGTTTACCGGTCTGGGATTGGGAGCAAAGAAATCCCATGACTGAAACAAGCCGGTCCAAAGCAGGTAGGGCCGGACAATCTCTTTAATTTGCGGCAGAGGGGCAACATTCAGCGGGATCGCCCAGCTGAAAATCGCGATGATGTTGAACAGGATAAAAATGCTGATCGCCCCGTGCAGGAACCCAGGGCTTGCCGAATCCCCGGGCTGCGCAGAACGAACAGATCGGGGCGCCTTAGGATTCGCGTCGCTAGATGCGCCTCCACTGCCGGGTCGATTTTTGCCGGTTGCATTCATATTTTCTTCCGGTGCCGGCCGACGCTTCTCCGGTAAGCAGCCTCAAGCTAGATACTATCCACACTTCAAGCCTAAGAGTCCGCTGAATTGGGCTGGTTGTGTGAACGCATCGTCGCATGAAGCCACCATCGTTCATAAACCATAGAAACGGAAACGCCTCGCCAAGCACCCATATAATGAAGAGACCATGTCCCGGAAGAAAGCCTTCGCCTTTGCATCCGTCTTTGCTGCCCTATTCGCGGGTACGATGCACGCTTCCAACCGAACTGCAACCGCATCGACCCAACAATATCGACTCCGGCTCTACCATCTTCATACCGGACAGCACATCGATGTGGTGTACCGCGTGGGCGATCGCTATCTGCCGGGTGCCGTAGAAGAGCTCGATCATTTTCTCCGCGATCATCGCACCGGAGACGTGAAAGATTACGACCTGAAAGAGTTCGACCTGCTGCACGATTTGATGGCCCGCCTCGGCCGTCCAGACGGCACCATCGACATCGTCTGCGGCTATCGCACTCCGTGGAGTAACAATTACCTGCGCGAGCATGGACACGGCGTGGCGCTGCATAGCGAGCACATGCAAGCCAAGGCTATCGACATCCGCATTCCGGGCGTTCCGACGGCCAAAGTTCGCGACGCTGCGCTTGCGCTCCATCGCGGGGGTGTGGGCTACTACGCGCAGTCGAACTTCGTCCATGTAGACGTTGGACCCGTGCGCCGCTGGTAATTTTTCCTAACCTGGGTACGGCGGCCCTTTGGCCAGTAATGCTTCCAGTGATTTGTCGTGACCGTAAATATCGTTGAAGAAATGTACGGAGCCATCTTCTTTAGCCACCGCGGTGATGTAAAGAATCAAAACTGGGATCGGCACCTTCAAGTTAACCTGCTGATTGTTGGTGCCCGATTGCATCGCTGCCCGCACCTTATCCAACGTCCACGGCGGCTGATTTCGCAATAGGTACGCGGCTAGTTCCGTTGGCTGCTGCACTCGAATGCATCCGTGACTGAAGTCCCGCCTCGACTGCGAAAACAGTGACTGTGCGGGCGTGCTGTGCAGGTACACGCTGTGTTCATTGGGGAACATGAATTTCACCAGCCCAAGCGCATTGTCAGGGCCCGGCTTTTGCCGCACCATAAGTTTTGCCGCGCGCAGCTGCGCCAGCACATCATCATGAATGGGTCCGCTTGTTACCACGGTGCCGCTGTAGGTGACAACTTCAAAATTCTTATTGGCGATGTAATTTCGGTTCTTCACAATCGCAGGAACAATCTCGCTGCGCAAAATACTTGTCGGAACATTCCAGTAAGGTCGAAACACAATGTACTGCATGTCTTGCGCAAACACGGGGGTCTGATGCCGCACAGCTTTTCCGACGACGACATTCATCCTTAGTGCGACCTCTTGATCCGAGTTAAACGCTCGCAGAACGAACTCCGGCACGTTGACGACTACCGGCGGCTGCGGGAAAGCAGGCGGTAACCAGCGCCAGCGCTCCATCGCATCCTCCAGCTGCTGCACTCGAAAGGACAGCGGCACATTCAGCTGACGAATGGTTTCCCTGCCCAGCTTGCCGTCTGCAACCATCCCATGACGATCCTGGAACAGCTTCACCCCATCCACCAAAGCACCGGTGTAGATCTGCGAGCTCGCATCGACTGACGGGGTTTGCGGAAGGTCGCCGAGCAGTTCCAATCGCTGCGCAAGCTGCCCGACTCCCGAATACATATCGCCTGGAGCCACCGTCTTCGTCACTTCAGGAAGCAGCGGGCCATCGCCCTTCGCGGCGAGTTGTAAATAGCGCTGCAGTGCCACCTCCGCTCGCTTGTAGCCGGCGTACGGGGGTTCCGCTGCGTTCAGGTTGGCCTGCACATTGGCGGCATGAATCACATCCTGTGCGACAAATTGCGGCAGATTGTATTTGTTGTTCTGAATGTCGATGCCGAAATTGAAGTGTTTCGGATTGACGCGGCCAATGTGCAGGTCAGAGATGTAACGCAGCGTGCATATCGTGAGCGCCGCATCAAAATTCGCACGGGTTGTTGGATCTGACGTAGCGTTCAGCGCCGCCAGACGACCCATCCAGCGAGCCGCATCGTAGTCGTCCGGGATGAGCCCTTTCTCGCGGCTTTCTTCCAGCACTCGGATGATGTCGAGTGCCTGCGAGGTCGGCTGCCCGTTAGAATTCAGCCACAGCGGCGCGAAATTCGATCCCCGGTACAGCTCCAGAAGATCTTTCTGATAGTCGGAAAAATTGGGCCACCGCAGATCGGACAGTTTACCCGCGGCTGCAATTTCCTGCAGACGAGTCGACACCGCCGTGGTGCCGGGCGACGCCGTCGCTGGTTGGGTTTGTTGAAGGCTCCTCGCTACTCCGAACGATGCTGCCACGCACAACAAAAGGGCGAACGCCCGCAAATAAATTTTAAGGAATGCTGAAAGCATGGCCCATTACATCACTTCTTCCCTTCTGGATGAGAGAATTAACAGAATGAGTGATCTGGAAACGCAACGACATTGGATCGCAAGTCTTCCGCGCCCACAGCCAAACCCGCACCAGCACTGGAACTGTCCGGCTGCGAAGCCACTTGTGACCTGTGCACAAACCAGGTCGATCAGCGCCAAAGATCGCTCAACACCGGCTGCTTTCCAACCCGATCGATTCCAATTGTGAATCGCACGTGAGGACGAAAGGAACGGGACAGCGAACAGAATACTGCGATTACCCTGGCGGGTGCATTTCCACCTGGCTTCCGAGTCACGCGATCGTTTGCGGACCACCTGCTGAGACAGTCTGCGTGACAACCATCACAACCGAAGCCTATCCTTGGATGCGATCTTACTTTTGTAGGAGACACGCGCTTGGGGAGAGCGACGGACGGATGTAAGCGGGGGCAGTATCGATCGCTAGATGGCGGACTCGCCTGCGGTCAGGAGGCGTTTTCGTACCAGCGGAGGTACTTAGCCTCGACATTTTTTCTACTGAACGAAGGATGGTCAATGCAAAAACTGATACGAATGGCGGTCGTGGCGTGCCTCCTTTCGGGCTTACATCACGCCTATGCAGTCCCAAGTTTTGCACGGCAAACGGGGCTCTCGTGTAACGTGTGTCACAGCAACCCTCCCGAACTGACGGCCTTCGGACGCAACTTCAAGCTGAAAGGCTATGTCTTGACGGACATGACCGACAAGGACAAGGTGGGAAACTCGAAAGACCTGCTGCTGTCCAAGTACATCCCGCTGTCCGCCATGCTGCTGCTTTCCAACACTTCCTTTCAGGCAAACCAGCCGGCGTCGCAGAATAACGCCGCGGGATTCCCACAGCAGCTAAGCATCTTTCTGGCCGGTGGATATGCCTCGCACTTTGGAGGGCTGGTGCAGTTTACCTATACGCATTCGGACGATCACTTTGGCATGGACAATACCGACCTGCGGTACGCCAATCAGGGAAAACTCGCTGGCAAGGACTGGGAGTACGGCATCACGATCAACAACAATCCCACCGTGGAAGATGTATGGAACAGCACGCCCGCGTGGGGATTTCCGTGGATCTCGACTTCCTCCGGCGTGAGCCCGCTGGCCTCTCCCATTATCAATGGCGGTCTTGGGCAGGATGTGGCGGGAGTGGGCGCCTACAGCATGTGGAACAACCACCTTTACACCGACGTGACGGTGTATCGCTCGGAGCACGCAGGCGCCTCGACGCCGGTGACCGGGACTGGCCAGGCATACAACATCTCGGGAGTCGCTCCCTATTGGCGAGCCGCGTGGCAACAGACGTGGGGCAGCAACTATCTTGAAGTCGGCACCTACGGGATCTACGTCAAGTCCTTCCCGGGCGCGGTGTCGGGCCCGGAAGACACATATTTGGATCCTTCGATCGACTTTCAATACGAGCGGCCCTTTGGCCCCAACCTGCTGGACATTCATGGAACCTACATCCGTGAGAATTCGAACCTGAACGCCACATATGCTGCTGGCGGAGCCAGCACGACATCCAACCATCTGAACACTTTCAAACTGGACAGCACCTACCACTGGGCAAGCAAATACAGCGCCACCGGCGCACTCTTCTCCACCACCGGAAACGGCGACGCCTTGCTCTACGCGCCCGCGCCGCTGACCGGCAGCAATAACGGCAATCCCGACACGAGCGGCTACATTGCGCAGTTCGGCTACTGGCCGGTCCAAAATATAGACGTGGATGTCAATTACTCTGGATATTTCAAGTTCAATGGCGCCAGCAGCAATTACGACGGCGCGCAGCGGAACGCATCCGACAACAACACCGTGTATCTGGCTTTGTGGCTGATTTTTTAGGAGACAGCGTGGAACAGGAAAAGCAAATAGACAAGAGCGCTGAAAAAAAAGATGTCATCATCATCACCCGGCGCTCCTTCTTCGGAGCATTGATGGCCATCGGTTCGGCAGGCATGGGGGCAATCCTCGCGGTTCCAGTACTCCGCTATGTCCTGTATCCGCTCTATGCCAAAGCCTCGGGGACGGATTGGTCCGACGTTGGCGAGATGAGCGAATTTACCAACTGTAAATCTCCAGTGCGCAAGACCATCACCTTTGCCCAGCGGGACGGCTGGAGAGAAGTGGTCTCGGCCCAGTCGGTCTACGTCAGCCGCACCGCAGCAGGCGAACTGGAAGTCCTTTCTGCGATTTGCCCTCACCTGGGCTGCAGCGTCTCCTGGCAGCAGGCCCAGAATGACTTCCTTTGTCCTTGCCACGGAAGTGTTTTTAAGGCGGATGGAATGGCTGTCGCGGGTCCCTCGCCCCGCGGGATGGATCGATTGCCTACCCGCATCAAGGATGGAAAATTGCAGGTCCACTTTGAGTACTTCCGGCCGAATGTGCCCAACCAGGAAAAACTAACCTAATTGCAACGAGGGTAATGCTGTGGACCAAAGAGAAAAAATAGCCGCGGATGTCCCGACGAAGGACACCCTCAGAAAGCGCGTGTTTCACTGGCTGGATCGACGAGCCGGCATCGATAAGTTGATGAAGGAGTCGCTCGACGAGCCGATTCCGGGCGGGGCGCGGCTGGCCTACGTGTTCGGGTCGGGACTGCTTTTCATCTTTATCTCGCAGATCATCACCGGAATTTGCCTCGCAATTTACTATGTGCCCTCGGCTGAGACGGCGCATACCAGCGTTGCCTATATCACTAAGCAGGTTGCAGCTGGCGCGTTTTTGCGGAGCCTCCACTACTACGGTTCCAGCGCGATGATTATCGTGCTGCTGCTGCATTTTCTGCAGACCTTCCTCTATGGTTCCTTCAAGGGACGGCGAGAACTGCTGTGGATCTCCGGAGCCACGCTTTCTCTGTTCGTGCTGGGCATGGGCTTTACGGGATACTTGCTCCCCTGGGACCAGAAGGCATATTTTGCGACCGCTGTGGGCACGAATATTGTCGGTGAAGTTCCCCTGATCGGCAGCTGGCTTACGCGATTACTTCGCGGCGGCGACACCATCGGTACGCTCACCCTGTCGCGCTTCTACGTAGCCCATGTCTTCCTGATTCCGGCAGCGATTTTCGCGTTCATCAGCATTCACATTTTCCTGTTTCGCAAGGCCGGTGCCGCCGGGCCCATCCATGAAGACCCCATCGATCCGAAGCTGGCGCCTGAAGGGTTCTATCCACGCCAGGTGCTGATGGATATGGCGCTGGCGCTGCTGTTGATGGTCGGTCTTGGCTTTCTAGCGTATTTCCATCCGGTGGGCCTGGGTCCCATTGCCAACCCGGCGGACACGCACTTTCTTCCCAGGCCTGAATGGTATTACCTGCCCATGTTCGAGTGGCTCAAGTTCTGGGAAGGACCGGAGGTGGTGTTCGCTGTCGTGGTCATCCCGGGGCTGCTTGCGGCGCTGTTTTTTCTGCTGCCATTTCTCGATCGCAGCCTAGAGCGCCGGCCGTGGCGAAGGCCCATTCCAGTTCTTGCGGTCGCTTTTGTGATTGCGGGCATCATTTTTCTCGGTGTCAGGAGTCGCGTGGATGACCGCAACGACCCCACGATTGCATCGCAGCTTGCCCTGCAGGCCCAACAGGAAGAGGCCTATACTGCCGCGCCATTTCATCCATACATGGAATCACCTGGCGGGACGGGACCGCTGGCATTGCCCATTGGACCGGTCAATCCGCTGGTATCGGAAGGCAGAGGAATTTTTCAGGCGCACGGATGTTCCGGTTGCCATGGTGAGGTTGGCCTGGGAACGACGGTTGCTCCCAACCTTACAGGCATTACCACAAAATTCCCTCAGCCCCAGCTCATCGCGTTGCTGCACAATCCCAATGCTGCGATGCGCGCCGGGCACATGCCAGCAGTGGACATTTCTCCCGGCAACATGTCGGCTCTGCTTGCCTACCTGGGAGTGATCGGCACCAGCGCGGCGAATGTGCAGGCATCGTCCGGAACTTCGCAACAGCCCTCCCTGACAACGAATGGAGCGGCGACTGAAACCGCTTCGCCGGTCGCGGCCGACGCATCCAGTAACGCGCCATCTGGAAGCCAGCCACAGACCGCGCCATCCCCAGCACCCTCTACGGCGATCGCCGCAGGTCGGCAAGTCTATCAGGAACATGCTTGTCTTGCCTGCCACGGCCCGACAGGCGAAGGAGGACGAGCGCCAGCGCTGGCTCCGCTGGTTGCCAGGCTTTCGAATGATCAGCTGACGCAACTGCTGCAACATCCCAACGCCCGGATGACAGCCGGCGGTATGCCTCCGTTTATTGGAAGCGCCGACCAGCTTGCATCCCTTACCTCGTATTTGCGCAGCCTGCGGGCAGCGCAGCAGCAGCCTCAACGGCAGCTCGAACCACAACAGAGCACTGCAGAAGCGAAAGCCCAGGGTGTCAGTGTTCCCTATCCAGAGATGGCTCCCGCGAGTGCCGCACGCGCAGTCAAGCCAGCCACTTCCAACGTAGTACCCCAGGCTTCACCCTCTGCGCCGGACTCGGCTGTTGCAACGCAGCCGAGTCCTGGACGCGCCCTGTTTCTTTCGCAAGGATGCGCGGCGTGTCACGGCCCCACGGCGCATGGAACGCAATTCGCGCCATCGCTGGTCGGAGTCACCAAGAAATTCCCAGGCGACAAACTGCCGTATCTCATCCACCATCCCAATGCAAGGATGCGCGCTGGAGGAATGCCCACCTTCAATTTGACGGATCCGCAGATGCAGCAGCTGGTCGCCTACTTGTCGAGTCTGGATACGGCTCCTCCAGCGGCGCCCACTCCTGCGGTAAGCCCATCGACCGCGCAATCCGGGTCGCGACCTGCGGCCGTCACACAGGCAGCCGCCCCCATTCCTCTCACTCCGCTGCAGCTACGCGGCCAGCAGATATTCCAGCACAATCGCTGCGAAACCTGCCACGGCATCGGTGGCTTGACCGGCACCGTTGCGGCGCCACCACTGGCCGGCACGGCCTCGCTGTTACCTGCGAACGTGCTTGAGAATCTGTTGCGGCATCATTCGATTCGCATGCAGCAAGGCGGCATGCCTCTGACCAACATGAATCCGCCGGACATGAAAGCGCTGGTGGCCTTCATTCGCTCACTACCGACTCCCACGGGCGCCAAATAGACTGGCGCCTCTCGGGTTCGCCCTACGCCCGTGCAAAGTCGATAAAAGCCATCTGCGGATTCGTATGCAGCAGCTTCACATCCACGGTGTCCCCCACATCCAGCCCTTGCTCGCCTTTAATCACGCGACCTTCCACCGGCGGATCGAACACGCGCACATACGTTCCCTGCTCGCTTGCCCCCGTAACCACGCCGCGAAATTTCCGCCCAATCTCATCCGCCAGCGCCACCGCCGCCACCCGCTTCTGCATGGTGCGCTCCACCTTGCGCCCAGCCTTCTCCTGCACATTGCACTGCACCGCGATCGCGCGCAACTCAGCATCGGAATACGGAGCAGGCAGACCATCTAGCATCGCCTCGATCAGCCTTTGCGTCACCAGGTCAGCAAACCTTCGGTTCGGCGCCGTCGAGTGCGTATAGTCGCGCGCCGCCAGACCGAAGTGTCCCAACGGCTCCTTGTCGTCGCCCTCAATCACCACATACTCTCCCGGTCCCATCAGTTTGATGACGGCCAGCGAAAGGTCCGGATAGTGCACCGGGTCCTTCTTCCTCTGTGCCTGCAAAAACAAGCTCAACGCGCCCGATTCCGCCTCCGACGGCAGTTTCGTTCCGTATCGCTCCGCCAGCTCAACGATCCTGTCCCACCGCTCCGGTGACCGCACAACCCGCCGAATGCAGCTCCGCCCCGCATTACGCAGCGTCTGCGCCATCGTCTCGTTGGCGCCGATCATTAATTCTTCAATCAACTCCGTCGCCCGATTATGCGGGGCCTCGTAAATTGCCTTGATCTGTCCATCGATCACCAGCGGATCTGCCTCGATCCGGCGAAACTCCAGCGCTCCCTCGGCCACCCGATGCGCCCGCATCGCCTGCGCCGCCTCATCCTGCAGTCGCAGTTGCGCCTGCAACTCCACCGACCCCGCAATCTTGACGTCCAGCGGATTCTTGCCCTCAAGCCACGGGCCCACCCGGCTGTATGCCAGTTGCGCACGGTTATGCACCAGCGCCCTATAGATGCTGTGGCCGCCCAAGCCGCCCTGCACATCGACGACGTACTCGATCACCACCGCCGCGCGATCTTCATTCTGATTCAACGAAGTCAAGTCGGTCGAAAGCTGGTTCGGCAGCATGGGAAAATTCCGGGTTGCCGTATACACCGTCTTCGTCTGGTCCGACGCATGGCGGTCGATCGGCGAGGCTTTTCCCACCGCCGCCGCAACATTCGCGACCGCGACCCGCACGCGAATCCCACCGTCTTGGGAGCCGGAATCAGAGCCGCCAGTCGTCAGCCGCTCGGCCCACTCCGCCTGGTCGAGATCCCGAGAAGTATCATTGTCGATCGAAGACCAATACAGGTCGCGCAGATCCCGAACCTGTGCATCCGGCGGCTCATGCGACTCTTCACGCGCATGCGCCGCAGCGCGAATCGCAGCCACCTGGGCATCACTGCCCGCTGGAAAATCCGGATGGAAGCCATTTTTAATCATCTCGGCATAGGCCGAGGCACCGAGGTCAAACGCAGGCGGCTTAATCATGCAAAAGGAAGCCTATCATGCGGACGGGATTTCTGATTAGAGGCTTTGGTCCGTACGATGTAGCGGGGACCACGTTTTACCGGACATCGTTGACCTTCACCGCGGCATTACTCGCCGAAGGAATTTTCCCTGTCACAGCCCACACCTGGGTATCGATCCATCATCACCAGTTGCTCGTTCGGGGGAATCTTCAGGACGGCACGACGGACGAAACTGCAATTCCCCGGCCAGCCCCCATCCTATGTGTTGCGGGACAATTCGAAAGGTATCGGCGCAGGCGACACCTGGGAGGTCACGACCAATCCGATCGATGATTTCCGCTACGGAAACATTCGTCAGGGTTACAGCAATGCCGGGCAGCACTGTGGCGTTTAGGTGACATTTGCCTTTCTCTCGCAACCTACGGCAGAAAGCTGTACGACAATCGTGATACGCTTTGGCGCCAGAGTTCCATTGGAAACTCTGCTCCTTGCTGGCCGCCTTCGTTTCGCGAGCGCGGCAGATTGTGGCATTTCTTTCGAGATGCCGGACCGATCAGAGCGGGTGCTTTCCAAATGGAAAGGCCCGCTGCGAAGTGCAGCAGGCCTTTGTGGTTGTGTTGCAGGTTTTAGAACTGTATGCGGCCCGAGAGCTGTACAACGCGAGCGGCCCCTGGAAACGTGTTCACCTGGGCTGTTAGCTGTCCGAAATTACTGGGCTGCGTAATGTCAATGGTGCTGGAGTTGTTGAAGTAGTTCAGGTTTTGGAAGTTCGGATGATTCATCACGTTGAAGGCATCGGCGCGGAACTGCATGGTGACATTCTTCGCGGGAACCAGCATGAAGTTCTTTGCCAGACCGGCATCCAGATTGAAGAAGTTCGGCCCGCGCAGGTTATTGCGGCTGCCGATGTGGAAGCCCACCGGTCCGGTAAAGGCCCCGGCTGCGGCTCCAGGATTGGCATAGATCTGCATGGCGCCGCTGGCGTCTTTATGTTGATGGTGCTGCAGGGCACTCTTCGGGCCGATCAGGATTGCTGGAGCATCATTCGCGTAGCCGGCAACAAACGCGCTGGAAACCGTGCTGTACGCCTCGCCGGTATGCCAGCTGAGGATGCCGCTCGTATCCCAGCCGCCAATCAACTCATCTGCCCACCAGGGAATACTGCTGGCGAACTGACGCCCACGACCGAATGGCAGTGAATAGGTGAAATCACTGGTGACGTAGTTCGTGGTGTCGAAGTCAGAATTGCCGCGGCATTCGTGAGGACGAACGACGTCGCAGATGAAGCCGTAGCCCCCAAACGCAATCTGGTTCGCGTAGAGCGAGACGTTGTCAATGGAGTGCGACCATGTGTAGTTGATGTCAAACTGCAGATTCTTGGTCAGGTTCTTTTGCAGGCTGGCCAGCAATCCGTTGTAGCTGGAGAAGCCCTTGTTGGTATACACGGTATTCTCAGAGAACTGCGCGCCCATGCCGACGTTATAATCCATCAATCCCGACAGACCTTGAATGGTGTCTGCGAAGTCTCCTTTGTAGACAAGGGATTCGAGAGCAGTGGCAATCAACGAGGTGTTGTTAGGAAAGCCACGTGACTGTCCAAATCCCGGAACAACCTGATTTTCCCACCAGGGTTCGGCGGGCAGATTCGTCGGATCGGCTCCATTGCGCACTTCCGTGGTGATGTTGGCCATGGCCTGCGACATCATCTCTCCGGAGGCGTGGTCGGGAAAATCGATCAACTGGTTGGCGTCGGCCTGCGCGAGCAGTCGACGGCCCAGGCGGCTAACGTAGTTCAGTTTAAGGATGTAGGAGCCCGCGAACTGGTGCTGCATGCCCACGTTGATCATGATCGAATAGGGAGTTTTCAGGTTCGGATCGATCATTTCGTTGAAGGCGCCGCCATTCTGCAGGCCATACGGGTTCCCATTGGCATCGACGTACGGAACGAACGGAGGCTTCGGCGTCGGAGGGGCTACTGCCAGTGGGGGATTGGCCAGGCGCGGGTCGTTCTTCAGCGAGCCAACCGGATCCGTGCTGCTGCCGTAATTCGTGGTGATTTCTTGCTGGAACAGGTAGGAATACTGGCTTTGCTGGTACTGAACGGCATCGATAATCGTGCGATCGTACACTATGCCGATGCTGCCATTGATTACAGTTGCAGGATCAAATCCAGGGTTGTAGGCAAATGCGAAACGGGGTGCGAAATCATGGAGCTGGGACTTGTAATAGCCGGGCCCATGATTCGCCTTTCCGCCGAGTAGATACGTAATGAACGGGACCGCGTTGGGACCGCTGATTCCAGCAGCACTCTGCTTCTGGCGCGCCGAGAAATATTGATCGAACCCAGTCGTTTGCACGGTTTCTATGCCGTGAGTCTCATACGGAACGCTGAAAAACTGGTAGTTCAGGCCGAACGTCAGCGTCAAGGACGGCGTGACCTTCCAGGTGTCTGCGACGTAGGGTTGCGTTTGATAATAGCGGAAGTTGCGAACCGACGGCGACGGCTGCTTGATCGGATTGCCCTGAGCATCGTAGTTGAATGTGCTCGCCAAAGATCCCACGCGTCCCAGCATGGCTGCGAAGGCGCTGTCGTAGGTCACCTGGGCCGTTCCGCTGGGTGTCAGCAAATTGACTGGCCGAAGAGAAGCGTCCAGGCCCTGCACTTCGCCTCCCAGGCCGATTGTGTAAGAGTTGTAGTCCAGCGTTGTCTGTTCATTAGAGGTGATCCACTTGAAGTACCCTCCCATCTGCAGCGCGTGGCGGCCTAGAATCCACGTAAAGTTATCGCTGACTTCAGGAATAGGAACGTGCCGCGACTGAGCGTTGGACGGACTGGAATAAGGACTATCCAGCAACGTAGTCACGCCGGTTGCAAACGAGTATTGATAAATGCCCTCCGGGTTTGTGGGACGGGGGAAGTTGTAGTCCTGCACCGTGCTGCCGTAAATGAAATTGTTGAACTTGGTCGGGCTAATCTGCCAGTCCATTCCGGCCACATAGCCATAGCTGCGGTCAACAAATTGCGTTGCCGGCGGATCGCCAGGGAACTGCGCGGCTGCATTGACTGCGTTCTCGCGGGCGACTGTACCGCGGCCGTACAGCTTGATCCGGTCATTCACCACCCAGTCGATGCGCGTGACATAGTTCGTCATGTTGTCGGGGTTCGGCGCGTTGAAGCGGAAGCCGCCCGTATTTACACCGTCTCCTGTGGTCAGATCATTGGCTTTTGGATAAACCTTCTGAAACAGGTCCAGAACCTGCGGGCTCTCTCCAATGCCAGCCGGATCCGTCGCTGCCACCTGGGCGGGCGTCAGCGAACTGATGCAGCCAGGGGTTGTATTTTGCCGGCTGGTGTAGACGCAGCCGGGACTGTTGTTGATATAGGAGACGTTCCCAGCAGTGAAGGATGGCAAGGGAACCGTGCGGAGTACGGTTTCATCCTGAGCGATGCGAGAATTCAGATAATTGAAGAAGAAGAACAACTTGTCGTGCTTGATCGGCCCACCCAGCGACCCGCCAAATTGATTTCGTACCAGTTTGGGAGTGCGATTGCCGACCTCGGCGTTGAACCAGTCGTTGGCCGTGGTGGAGTTGTCGCGGTGATACAGGTTCACATTGCCGTGCCAGTTATTGGTTCCGCTGCGCGTGACCAGTTGGAATTGTCCGCCGCCGCCAGGACCGCTATCCGCCGTAAAGCCTGCGGTGGTGCCGCGAAATTCCTGGACAGAGTCGACCGGTGCATTGGCGGTAATCGCAGCGAAATTGCCCGTCGCGAAGTCGTTGACATCCAGGCCGTCCACTGTGGTGTCGGTCTGATCGACGCGCGCGCCCGTGGTCGCGCCGGAAAGCGTGATGCCGGGTTGCAGCGTGAACAGCACCGCCGGAGAAGAACGGTCGTACACCGGAAGCTTGTTGAGCTGGGAGATCTGAAAGTTGTTTCCGATGCTCGCATCGGTCGTGTCCAGCGTCACGCCCTGGCCGGTGGCGGTTACTTGCACCTGCACCGGAGCGTTGCCAGGAGCCAGCTTGGCATTCTCTGTCGTGGAGGCAGCGACGTTCACGTAGATACCATCCACCTTCGAAGACGAGAAGCCCTGGTACGCGAACTCGACGGAATAACCCGGGCCTGGCGGAACGTTTGGGACGCGATAGGATCCGGCCGAGTCGGTCTTGACCGTATAACTGACGCCGGTCGCGGGGTTCGAAAGTGTGACTGAGACTCCCGGCATCACGGCTCCCAAAGAGTCTGTTACAACGCCGGTAACCGTAGCTGTGGTTTGTGCGGATGCCAGGGTGACGCCAAAGGCCAAAATTGAGAAAACAAGGATTCGAAACCATTGGAGCTTCATTTGAGCGCGTTCCTCCGAGTATCAAAAACTTTTCCTGCTGCAACAGATTACGTGGAACAACAGGGCTTTCAGCTGCTTTTTTTTTACGTTCCGGGCTCGATGATTCGTGATCCATCAAGCCGGTGGTATTTCAATACCGCACCGGATTAGAGCCGAGACTGCTCGTCCTCGAAACTGACAAGAACGAACGAGACTGAGAACTCCGTGAGAGAAGCACCTGGGCGGCAGAAATGACTGCCGTGATTTGGGGGAATGGTTCAGGCTGAAGGGGAGTTTAGAAGCTGAACACTGTGACGCCGTCGACCGAGTGGCTCGGAAAACCGTCCTTTGGATCTTACGAATCGGTGGAATTGCCAATGAGTCCTCCGAGTGCCATCCACAACGTACGTCCACTACAATGCTTACCGGATAAGCAATCTCGCGGCCAAACTTTTCAAACTCTGATGCAGAGATGCCTATACGCTACGCATCACTCTATCAAACTATGTATGAAATCCCACATAGAAAATTATGAAAGCGGGAGATGATCCCTTCGACCGCGTCCGGGTCGCAGCCGCCTCTGACTTGCACGATGCGCGGCATTCCGTTGGATAGCTTGGAATTCCTGCCTATCATTCGGCATCAGTCAAGATGTATTCTCCCACCACACCTCAAGGCTGGAAGCAGAATGGGCAAGTGGCGAGGATGAAAAATTGTCGCGATTGCACTCCTCTTAGAATGCGAACGGTTCGGATATGGCATTTTTGTTTAGCAAGTGGTCAGTCAGTTGCCTCGAGATGTCAGGAGCCGATATTTTCCCGCTGATCGATCACGCCATCCCATTCGGCGCAGAACAGTCATCTGACTGAGGTCGAAGCGCGTCCACCTACACAGCATTAGGTTCACGCAGAGTTGTTGACGAGTCAGTGCTGATATCAGACTTGTCCTTAGTAGCTTTGGTCAGAAGGATCTCAAGAAAGAGGCGCAGATCATAGCCAGCGTTTTCGGCAGCACGGGTCAAAACTGCCGCTGAAGCGGCAATTTCATTCGCAGCCTGAGAGACGGGTGCCGGAGCCTGTGCAGCTGCAGCCAAGGCCGGTAGCTGGAGCCAGCAGATGAGTGCCTCGAACTCCTCCTGATGGAGATACTCCTTGCCTGCGCTGCTGTTAATCCCGGCGAGCCAGCGAACATCTGGATCGTCCCAGAAATCTGCTGAACGGATCGCAGCCTCAGGGGAGGATTCAGTGTTCATTCGGAGCAGGACCCGCACCATCGCCGCTGCTCGCCAGGTCTGCTCACCGTGCAGTCCGACGGTGGAAAACGTTTCAGCCAGCGCGTGCCTGAGTCTCAGTCCATCATAGAGCGCGAGTGAAGAAGCCGGCGAAGGAAACACACGAAGGGCAATCCAGGCCAGGATGGGCACCCATACATCAGGGACAGCGGTGCGCGAATCGCTGCTGGGCAGCACGGAACGAGCGGCGGACTGCAGCGATTCAGGAAAAGCCGTAATCATGGAAGGTAAATGAACCGCGGCTGCCGCGATCTCAGCGTAGCGTCCACTTTGCTCGGAGGGTTCTGGTCTTGACGTTTTTGAGTGGGCTGAATCAGGCAATGTA
>JAJYBW010000386.1 GCA_021778815.1 Acidobacteriota bacterium
TCGAGAGCCATGGAATCGTACGCAGCTGCCGTTTTCCTAAGCAAACTCCAGAGCAAATAAAAAGTGGGCTCTCGCCCACTCATTTCTCCCGCCCCGGCCCACACGCCGCAGGCTGCCAGCGACGAACTAAGCACAAACTCAGGACAAACTCGTCAACTCCCTAAGGATACGCCCCTTTCCAAGGGATTTCAAACCCAGCGACCGGGTACCTTAAGGCGAGCGGAGATAAGGAATTAGAACCCCGATTTCATTGACCCACCTTGGGCCTAAATGAACCCTCGGACGCGAATTTTCCGCTCATCGAGCACTGCCGATGTCGGACTCGAGTCGTTGTGCCTTCATTAGCCATCCATGTGTCCACGAACAAGCTATGGTCATCAGCAAAGTCGTCAGAAGAATCTCGCAGAGGCTGGCGCTGAGAAGAATCCAAACGGCCGAAGGAGGCACATGTCTTCCATAACCTAGATGGCGCATAGACAAGGACGACAATCGAGATGCGAGCATGAAGCCAGCCAAACCTGCCGCGATCACAATCGTGAATGCCACGACTCCGCGAAGGGGTTTCTCATTTGCCATATAAGCGGCCGCAAACAAGATTCCAACCAAAATGAAAACGGCCAAGATTGCAGACTGCGACCAGCAATAAGCGGTTGCCGCCGCGACGATTGGGGTCAGAACAATTGCAAGTCGCGTAAATCCGTCACGGAAGCCATAGCGGATTGCGGAATACATAAACACCATCAACAAGGTTGCGCCGACTACGAAGAGCACTTGAGACGCAAGCATCCAGGAATGTTCTGGATGTTTGTACGCGTGACTTCTCCAAATTGGCGTCACAACAGACATCTGCAACGATATCCACACAAAAAACCCGAGTATGGCGGCGACAAAAGCAATTGGACGCCGCCAGGTCAGCGAAAGCACCACTCTCACAAGCGACAACCAGAACCACAGATTGCCCTTCTTCGACTTCAATTCCACTAGGTCCCCGATGATAGAAGCTGCGTGGCTCTTATTTGTAGAGCGACCAATAATCCATTCCGCGACTGAAGCACTACGCATTGGCACCCTCCAACAGATCGAGCCCATCGAGCAAACGCCGGTACGCTTGCTGGGCACCAATCAGAGCTGCACGGCCTGCCTTAGTCAAAGCAAAGTATCGTTTGGCTCGACCACCCCGTTGCGGCGTGGCATCGCCCAGCCACGATCGCACGATTCCCTTTTCTTCCATCCGATCCAATGTGTTGTACAGCGCTCCGGGAGCGGGTTCGCGGCCTGTGCGATCCGCAATTTCGGACCGAATCGTCACACCATACGCATTCTCCCCGAGACGCAGGATGGCTAGCAGGACGACTTGTTCAAATTCCCCGAGTGAGGCTAACCGCATCATTATTACTACAATGTAGTTATTAATATCGGAATTGTCAATACTTGCCTTCGGTTGCCCTTCGATACCCGGAACATTACAATCAGGTATGCAACCTCCGACCCAACATATTTCGAAGCGGAATCGAATCCGCTCAAGCCGTCTTCCCATCCCGGCACGTGCCTTATGATCGAACTTCCAGTTCCTGAAGCCCTGACCTTCGACGACGTCTTGCTTGTCCCTGCCTATAGTGAAGTGGTTCCCACCCAGGTGGGCACGCAGACACGCGTCACGCGCAATATCACCCTGAATATTCCTCTGCTCAGCGCCGCCATGGACACCGTGACAGAGTCGCGCCTCGCCATCGCCATGGCGCAGCAAGGCGGCATTGGCGTGGTGCATCGCAATCTCTCCATCGAACAGCAGGCCGCGGAGATCGACAAAGTAAAGCGCTCCGAGAGCGGCATGATTGTCGATCCCGTCACGATCTCGCCCGAGCAGTTGATCTCTGAAGCGCTGGAAGTCATGCGGCACTATAAAATTTCCGGCGTCCCCGTCACTAAAAATAAAAAGCTGGTCGGTATCCTGACGAATCGCGATCTTCGTTTTGAAACCCGCACCGACATCCCCGTTGGCGAGGTGATGACGAAAGACAATCTGGTCACCGTGGCCGTCGGCACGACGCTGCAGGAAGCCGAGCAGATTCTACACAGGCATCGCATTGAAAAGCTTTTGGTTGTCAACGATCAGTACGAATTGAAAGGCCTGATCACGGTGAAGGATATTCAGAAGAAATTGAAATATCCCAACGCCGCCAAAGATTCTCAGGGCCGCCTCCGCGTTGCCGCCGCCATTGGCGCGACCGGAGATTTTCTGGAGCGCGCCGCTGAAATGATTCGCAATCGCGTTGACGCGCTGGCCATCGATTCCGCCCACGGCCACTCCTCGCGCGTACTCGACGCCATCAAGCTCGTCAAGAAAAATTTTCCTGACATTGACCTGATGGCCGGCAACATCGCCACCTACGACGGCGCGATGGCGTTGATCGACGCAGGCGCGGACGCCATCAAGGTCGGCATCGGGCCGGGTTCCATCTGCACCACCCGCATGGTCACCGGAGCAGGCATGCCGCAGATCACTGCCATCTCTGAAGCCTATCGAGCCGCCGGCCCACGCAACATCCCAGTCATCGCTGACGGCGGCGTCAAATATTCCGGCGACGTGACCAAAGCCATTGCCGCAGGCGCCAGCACCGTAATGATCGGCTCCCTCTTCGCCGGCGTCGATGAAAGCCCCGGCGAGACCATTCTGTTTCAGGGCCGCTCCTTCAAAACCTATCGCGGCATGGGATCGATCTCCGCCATGAACCAGGGCTCAGGCGAACGCTACTTCCAAAGTTCTCGCGATCTTGGTGAACACGAAGAAGCGCTGGCCGCATCTGTCGTTTCTCGCGAAGGCAGCGCGCAAAATCGACTGGGAAAATTTGTTCCAGAAGGCATCGAAGGTCGAGTGCCCTATCGCGGTCCGCTGGAAGCCATGGTCTATCAGTTGGTGGGTGGCCTGCGCTCCGGCATGGGCTATCTCGGTTGCAGCAGCATTGATGAGTTGCAAAAGAATGCCCGCTTCATCCGCATCTCCAACGCCGGCCTGCGCGAGAGCCACGTCCACGACGTCATCATCACCCGCGAAGCCCCGAACTACCACGTGGAATAGCCGAACAGTGAGCGACAATCAAGCGCGGTGTACTTGCAATCTGCGTGGAGCGATCACGTAGTAAAGCTGGACCACGAAGATGAACGCAATGCTCCAGCGCGTGTTGATCACGCACAGCAGCGCTCCCAACCCGTACATCGATTGCGCGATCACCACACGGCGTCGAATCGCCCGCCGAATCTCCATCGGCGTATCTTCTTTAATCAGGCCGGCACGGTTGGCATATCGCCAGCAACTGTACAGCACAA